>JBGPYM010000168.1:0-7014 GCA_041493205.1 Bacteroidota bacterium | reverse complement strand
GGATCTGTGACGCTGGAAGCGTACATCGATACGATCCCGTCGGTAAGCTTCGTCCTCACGCTGGACGACAAAACCTGGCCAGTCCAATAACCCGCCAATGACCCCCATGAAAATTCATGACAGTAGCACCGGCGTCCCTGCCGGTGGGACTTTGCCAACCACACTGGCCATTGTCCTTTGCCTGGCGGCAGCGCTTCCGATGTTCAGAGCCACAGCGCAAACCAACACCGAAAACTTCGCCCAGTTCCGGTTCAACTTCAACAATCCGGGCGCCCGCGCAGCCGGTATCGGGGGCGCATTCATCTCCATCGCCGATGATGCCACCGCGGCCGAATCGAATCCCGCCGGATTGACCACCCTGATACGCCCCGAGATCTCGTTTGAAACCAAGGGCATTCAGTTCAAGCAGAAGATCGCCAATTTCTCCAGCACCGGCACCGCCGCGAATTATGCGCTCGAGTCGAAGATATTCAAGCAGTCGGTCGTCAGCCCCTCGTTCGCAAGCGTGGTGTTCCCCCTGCGCGGGATCACGCTCTCCGCGTTCCGCTACGAGCTGGTGAATTTCGAAAGCGCGTTCTTTACGAAGGGAAGCTTTGTCCCGACCCTCCACGACGGATCGACCTTTTTCCCCGTAAGGGCCGATTCCCGGCTCAAGGTGGTGAACTGGGGTGGCGCCTTTGCCTACAAGCTTTCCGGCAGGTTCTCCATAGGCGCGTCTGCCGGCGTCTCGACCATCAGTCTCCAGTCGTCCCTCACCCGCTATTTCCTGGAGCTCTTCGATCCGGGGAGTGTGGCGAACACGGCGACGATCGACGACACCGGACTGAACTTCTTCATCAATGCAGGGCTGATCTACAAGCCGACCGAAAACCTGGCCATTGGCGCCATCTTCAAGCGGCGGCCCACGTTCTCGCTCTCACACACGTTCAAGTTCACGACATTCCCGAAGGACTCTACCATAACGAAAGACATCAACTTCAACGTTCCGTCATCAGCCGGGATCGGCATCTCCTACCGTCCGACGGACGTTCTGACCCTCTCCGTCGACGCCGTCTGGATCCGTTATTCTCAGCTTACCGACAAGTTCGTCCTGACGATTTCGGAGGATGCGGCGAAGGATTCCGATTTCAAGGTTGATGACGGATTCGAGTTCCATGGCGGCGCGGAATATGTCATCTTTCTGAAATCGGTTGCCCTCGTCCTTCGGGGCGGCGTGTATGTCGAACCCGACAACCGGATCCGCTTTTCGGGAAATGTCAACGACTCGACCGACCCGAACAGGATTTTCTCGCGCCAGCTCCTGGCGGGCTTGTTCCAGAAGGGGGACTCGTATGTCCACGGGACGTTTGGTCTTGGACTCGTCCTCTCCAACAGCTTTCAGGTCGACTTCGCAGGTAATCTCTCGTCAGTCAGCGACGAGCTCATCGGCTCATTAGTAGTTCGGTTGTAGTAGCACCGGCGTCTCTGCCGGTGGCTTTTCCCAAGTAGTAGCACCGGCGTCCCCGCCGGTGTATTTCAGTAAGCAGTAGCACCGGCGTCCCCGCCGGTGGCTTTTCTCAATTATATGAGATTGGCCTTCACCCCTGTGAAACTCATGACCAAATCTTCTCTCTTTCTCTTTTTGTGCCTTGCCCTTTCTGTGGCTTCATCAACAAAAGCCCAAACCCCCTGGTACGTCTCCTACGAAAAGGCGATTACCGCACAGGAAGAGGGCGATTGGAAGGGCTCTGTCCGGTTCCTGAAGGACGCACTCGCTATGAAGGACGGCGAGAAGCTTAAAGCGAGGACATACGGCCTCCGGTTCATCAACTACCTGCCGTATTACCATCTCGGGCTCGCGTATTATCACACGAATGAGGCACAGAGGGCGCTCGAGAATTTCGACATTTCGCTCCGGCAGGGTGAGATCGCAGGCGACCCGGACGAGTACGGGCAGCTCGAATCCCTCAGAAAGGAGCTCGGGGGTGTAGCCGCGGGGGAGCCGGCCCCTGGCCGCGAACCAGCCGCTGTGACACCTGCGCCCGGGCAGAAAACGGCCGCAAAAACACCGGCCCCCGATCGCAAGACGGGTGCAATTGCGCCGTCAGTTGCCGCACCCAGAGCGGTTGCGGGGACCCCTGTCCCGGCACGGACGGCAGGTCCAGAGGCGCGGGAGCCCGTTTCGCGGGAGTCGGCAGGAGGAGTCCCCTGGTATGTAAATTATGAGACAGGGCTTGCCTACATCGAGTCGGGCGACTGGCTGAAAGCGATCGAAAACCTCAAACTCGCTCTCGCAGCAAAGGGAATTCCGAGCAGGTATGCCCGGACGTACGGCATGTGGTTCGTGACCTATATCCCGTATTACTACCTGGGGCTCGCCTACTTCAACCAGGGACTCTGGCAGTTTGCGGTCAGTTATTTTGAGACCGCGGAACGGCTCGGCGAGGTGAAGGACCTCGAATCGGAATCGGCAAACCTGACGTCGCTCCTGAAGGACGCCCGGAAAAGGAATTCAGCGGCGCCGAAGCGCCCGCCGTCCGAGGAACTGAAGGAAATGCTCAACACGGAGCTCACCGGAGCGATCCAGCTCTACAACCGGGAGGAAGTCGATAAGGCAAAATCGAAGTTCGAAGAGGTTTTGCAGATTGATCCGTACAACTCCGTGGCCAAAAGCTATCTCGCAAGAATCACAAAGTCGCCGGCAGGGAATGCGCCGGAAGCGCCGGTCAACGCGGACTTTTCCTCCGGCCTGGTGCAGCTCCTCCGGGGCAATCACGAAAAAGCCATTACGCTGCTGAAATCGGCGGAGCCTTCGATGACGAACGATCCGGCGCTCCACGCCTACCTGGGTGTCGCCTATGCGTTGCGCTACCGGGCGGCAGGCAAGAAGGAGAAGGGAGCCCTGGCGAATGCGCGGCGCGAATTCACCACAACGCTGTCGCTCGACCCGGCATATCAGCTCGACCGGAGTCTCTTCTCGCGTGACGTGCTCGACGTGTTCCAGAGTGTTAAGAAAAATCCGCCGAAATGACGGCAGATACCTGCGAATGGATTCGATAACAATGCTCAAGGATTTAGAAGGGATGCGCTATCAGGGGGGTGCAACGTACAGCAGATTCCGCAGGGCCGTGATTCTCTTCGCGGCCTGTGCAGGCTTTTGTCTGCTGCCGGGGACGATCTATGCGCAAGAGTGGTATGTGAACTATGAGAAGGGGATGGACGCGTACAGGAACAAGCATTGGCAGGCGGCGGTGCAGAGTCTCTCCGAAGCGATCGCGGATCAGTCGGATTCGAAGACGCACAAACGGATGCCAGGGCTTCAGTTTGTAGACTACTACCCCTATCTCTATCGCGGTATCGCCTACTATAACCTGAATGAAAAGGAAAAGGCGCGCGCGGATCTGGAAAAGACCGAGGGGGAGAAGGAAATACAGGAGGATTCAGAGGCGGCGAAGCTGCTCAACGACTATCTCGCCCTCCTTCGAAAGCCGGCCGTAGCGCAGACCGACGCACGTTATACCGAAGGCATGAAGCTCTACCGCACGAATGATTTCAAAGGCGCGATCGAGCAATTCAAACTGGTGCCCGAGAACTCTGCGCAGCACAATGATGCAGTGAAGTACAGGGGGTTGGCCGAATCGAGGCTACGTGACTCTGACGCGGCCGCGACGGCGAAGGATCGCAGAGAGAAAATCGACAAGGCCCTCGTGGCCGGCAGCCAATACCTGAAGCAAAACGAACTGGATAACGCCGAGACCCAGTTCAAGGCAGCCCTGGACATCGACGGCAAGAATGCCGAAGCCCAGAAGGCTCTCACCAGGATTGCCGCCCTCCGTCAGAAGAGTGCTCCCCCTCCGTCCGTGGCCACCCGGAAAGAACCCGCGCCCGAGCAACCGCACACCGTCACGGGTCCGCCCCCCGATGCGGCAAAGGATGTCCTCTTTCGAGAAGCCGTTACGCTCTATACGGGGGGAAGAATCGTTCAGGCGAAGGCAAAATTCCTCGACGTCAGGCAGCTCGATCCGGCATATCCCGAGCTGACGACGTATCTGAAGTCGATCACCGACACAGAGGAGAAGATCCGAAAGGGGATTGCGGCATTTTTCGCAGGAGAGTATCAGCAGGCGATCGACCAGCTCCGGGAGACGTCCAAAACCGGAAATGACATCGCGAACAACTATGCATTCCTGGCCTGTTCGTACGCAGCTCAGTACCTGCTCACCGGGGCGGAGGACCGCTCCCTCCGGCAGAACGCGGTGGATGCGTTCGTGCAAACGAAAAAGGTCGATACCACCTACAAGTTGAACGACAAGGACATCTCACCGAAAATCATCTCTCTGCTGCGCGGCGACTGACCGCTCTCTACAATCCCTCCTCAATGCATCGCGATAACGGTTTTGGACGAACCCTTGTTGGCGCACGCTCCATGGACCGCCTGTGTCGTGGCGGAACGGATGGCGTCGCGAGAGAAAAGAAGCTGGCCGGAGCCGGACGCTGTGTTGTCATTGTCGTCGTCCCCGCAGGAAATGACCGCGCCGACAATGGTGGCGTTGATGTGCTGAATCTCATCACAGATCACTAGTCCGGTGAACGGCCCGCCGTTGGCGTCCTTCATGCAGGCGTCTCTGGTGCTATTATGGACAATCAGGAGGCCGCTGCCGGTCACGTTGGCGACGTTCCAGGTGGCGCCGGCAGGGAGGTCGACGTACGTGACGCCCTTGAGAGGAAACGTGAGGAGACCCGGATCGGTAACGTATTGACTCCCCCCTGAGTGGCTCTTTGCGACCAGCTTCAATGTTCCCTCGGGAAACGTGTGGCCGCACGTGGTCATAATGGAATCGGGTGTGCGGGGATAGCCGCCGGGGTACGTCTTGCCCCGCTCCACAAGGGTAGTATCGACGTCGACGTCGTCGTGATCCTCCCCATCATCCCCTTCGCCGTGGAACCGGGTGCCGACAGTGTGTTCGCAGTCTCGCTCAGTCCAGACCGCCTTCGTCCCTTTGGAGCCGGGCTTATGGTTACCGGAACGGTCGTGGTCGCGGCCGTCCAGCTCAAATGCCCCTGTCTGGCTGACATTATGCGGGGTTGACAGCACCGCCTGAACAGCGTGGGGTATGGTGTCGCCGTAAACGTACGCGGTCACGACTTCCCGGTGCTCATCCGGCAGGGAGTACATCATGATGCCTGTGCACTGCACCTGGATAGCCGGACGGGTGTGATAGACCGTGTCGCGCACCGTGATAATGGCGTTCCCGCCGAGCAGGGCCATCATCGGAACGCCGTCGCGCCAGAGCGGGTCATCCACGAGTCTCCGCACGCCGATAGAAACGCCGCTCTGGGCGATATTGGATGCCGCTTCGCGGACGTATGTCCTGTTCATATTGTCGGACATGTCGCGGCTTGAACCCGTGAGCTGCAGGAAAATGTTGGTGGAGATGAGTACCATTCCCACGATCATGATGATCAGTGCGCGTCCACTCATGACTCACCTCAGGTTCTTTGGGGTGAATGTCCGAGACCAGTACACGCCGGGTGTAAAGTCGTCTGTCAGCACGGTCTCGTTTTCTATGACCATCCCGACGTTGAGGGTCCGGATGGCGTTGCACGTGGTGGTCGGATTGCCGTTCACGTCGAAGAAGCGAAGCTTGAATGCCGTGACGCCGGCTGCGATGGGCTCCGGCGTGCCGTTGTTGACGGAACGGTAGAGCGCCCCGCCGTTTGGATGTTGGGAGGCAGGCAGCGACGACAGGCCGTACACGTATGTGATTGTGTCAGGCGTTGCGTTGTCATCGATGTCGCAGCGGAACGTGATGCCTGTTGAGTCGGCCTGGAGGACATAGGCGCTGTCGTCAACGCCATACCCCATGTAGGTCAACTCCCGTTCCATGATCTCGGTGGCGAGGGCCGATTTCTCCTGGACCACGTTGTTGAATGTCTGTGTGGCTGCCGTGTTGCCCACCCGGGAGAAAATCGTGATCAGCATCAGAAACACGATTCCTCCGATAAAGAGCGATCCTGCTTCCTGGATAATGTCTTTCATTGTGGTGTCCCCCTTCGTCAATATATAAATGCGTATTGGAGCGAGATCGCCTGTGAGACAAGGGGGCTTGTCACTGTGACGGTCATGCGCTTGCAGAATGAACTGGTGGTCAGCGTCGAGTCGGGCCAGGTCGGACTGGCGTAGTCGATGTGCACGGTCACGCTATATCCCTCGGCGCGCGGTGTATTAACCACACGCACGTACCCGTTGTAGTCGTCGACGTCATTAAAGAGCGAGAGGGACAGATACCCGTTCGGAGTAAGGGAATCGGGAACGGGCACGAACTCTCCCGGATCCGGCCCGAGGGAGCCCGGCAGGGTCAGGGTGATGAGCGAATCCAAAGGGGCCGACACAGTTGCCTGGTCGAACGACTTGGATTTTGCCTCTTCGATGATGGATTGGGCGATGGACAGCGAGGTGAGATAATACTCGTTCTCGTCGGCGATACGCTCGTTTTCGGCGATGAGCCCGTTCGCGGTGAGCGTGAAGACACCGAGCATCAGCAGCGCCCCGATCATGAGCAGAAAACTGTTCCCCATTGCATTCCCTCTTCTCTTTCTAAGCCTTTACAGGATCGTTGCCATGTGCAACTGTGGCAAAGAATGTTACGCGGGGGATTGAACAGTGAGACCGGGGGATTTCTTCTCCACTGCACGGATAAAATATATTAAGTGGTATGAGGGCGAGTCAAGAAGAATATAGATGACACGTATCAGCATTGCGATTGGCCGCATTTGCGCGAAATCACACATATTACTCGATTTTGTGCAGAATTGATGGTACCCATGAGTGTCGTAGAATTATCTGTAAATTATGTCAACTTCATCGCGTGAATGAGTATGCGGTACACACATAGTTACCATGTCCATACTCAAAGGGAGGCAAATTGGCAGAAAAACTTACCTACGCGGCTGATTTCCGGGATTTGAATGGTGTGACTCGTAGCAACAACTGGAAGGTTTTGGACCGGAGTAGCACCGGCGTCCCCGCCGGTG
>JBGPYM010000295.1:0-3503 GCA_041493205.1 Bacteroidota bacterium | reverse complement strand
TAATAGGCAACGCCGGTCCAGAGATTGAAGGCCCGCGGGCGGATGGAGACGGCCCTGACGGTGTTGTTGGGGACTTCAATGATCACCTGGTACTGGGTCCAGTTGGTCGATGTATCCTTCAGCACGAAGCGGTATTCTCCCGATCCGATATCGCCAAAGCCGCCGGCATCGGCGAACATCTTCGAGTGCCACGTCCACGTGAACCCCAGCGCATAGGATGCATTGAACACCGAGTCTTTCTTGATGCCACCCGTTTTCATCCATGCGCTCAGCACGTATTTCTTCCCTGCGCTGCCTGCCGGGACGGGCATCGTCTCGGTAAACCACACCAGTTCGCCTGTCTGGCGTCCCACCGGTGCTGCAATTTTCAGCGAGTTGGTCCCGGAGTGTGCCTGCTCGGTCGTCACCCCGGAGCCCGGGAAGAATGTCGCCCCGTCATTGCCTCCGACCGGCGCGATCCAGTACTGCCAGCCCGAATCCGCATCCATGAACCCGTTCCAGTTCTGTCCCGCCCAGACGTTCGCCCGTCCCACGAAGATCACGTTATCGATCCACACGGTCCCGGTCGCATTGGCGGCCCCTTCCAGGGATATCTTCAACTGGTACGCATCCACCAGCAGGTTCACCGTTCCCACGCCGTTGGTGTCCGCATACCAGTCACGCGTCGCCACCGTCTGATCCACGTTCAGCACGTACGGCACCCCGCTGATCAGGGCTCCCAGCGTATCATAGAACCAGAACTTCAGCTGCCACCGTGCCGCGTCATTGGCCGGGCTCGTGTTCACGCCGCTGGTCTTGATCCATGCGCCCAGCTTGATGTCCACGCCGTGCGGAATCTTGTCCACCCAGTACCGCACGTTGTTCCCCGAGATCCAGCGACCCATCGCTCCCGTGCTTCCCTTGACGATCTTCAGCGAGTGCGTGCCTCCGAACACCGCATCCGTCGCCCAGGTCAGCGTCGCTCCGCTCGCTCCCGGTTCCGCGTTCCACAACGACGGCTTACCGCTTTCGAAACCGCCGTTGGCGACCAAATTCGTCCCCTGGCCGTACGCGAGCACGGCGATGAACAGAGGGAGGAACGCCAACAACAATAAGCGTCCGCATTGTTTCATCGGACACCTCCTTCGTATGATGATTGAGGAATAGTGGGTTGGTGTTTCTGTGTCGAAGAACGGACGATCAATTCCACCGGTACATAGGTATTGACGATCGTCTTTGTTTTGGACTTTACAGCACTGACCATCCGTTGCATTGCGAGGGTTCCCATCTCCTCCTTGAACACCCGGACCGTCGTCAGTGGCGGCTCGACATGGGTGGCCGATTCAATGTCATCAAACCCCACAATGGCAAGATCCTCCGGGATGCGCAGACCCCGTTTCTTTGCATACTGCATGCAGCCAATTGCCATTGCGTCATTGGCAGCGAAGACCGCCGTTGGGTCTCCGCCCTGGGTGAAGAGCGTGATGGCTGCCGCATTGCCATTCTCGATTCGTGTATCGGGCTCGCTCGTGACCACGAGCCGCTCATCGAGCGGCAGGCCGAGCTCCTGGAGGGTTTCCTGGTACGCCTTGAGACGTTCCGCGATGCTGGGATGGCGAATATCTCCGGCGATGAACGCGATGCGATTATGGCCGAGGTGCGCTAGATGTTGCACGGCGAGATGGGCGCCCTTCCTGTTGTCAATGAGGACCGAAGAAAAGCGCTTCCCCGGGAGCTCGTAATCTATGAGCACCAGCGGGAGTCCGAGCCGTTCGATGTATTCCACCAGCTTCACGCTGATTTTTCCGGCTATGAGGACCCCGTCCACGTTTCCTTCGAGAAGGAAGCGTGGAATTGTTCCAACGCTGCCGTTCTTTCCGCTGACCGTCGTCAGCAGGATATAAAAGTTGTGGTTGCGCGCTTCAAACTCCGACCCGAGGAAAATCCTCGTATAGAAAGGCTCGGCGGAGGAGAAGTGGTCGTCCGACAGGATGAACCCGATGTTTCCACTTGTCTTGGAAGCGAGACCGCGTGCGACGCGGCTGGGATGGTAGCCAAGCTCTTTGACGACGTCGAGAACGCGTATCCGGGTTTCATCGCTGACGTACCCGCTCTGGTTCATTACCAGCGAGACGGTAGAGAGCGAGAGGCCGGCCTGTCGGGCGACATCTTTGATCGTCGGTCTGCGTTCCAGCGGCTTTGCTGGACGCATGGAGTTCGGCATGTGGTCCCGCACGGTTGATCGCCCGCGCTGCTTTCACCCTCTCAAGCACATCTCAGACACTACAGTGGGCTTACATCAATTCCACAATTCTATCGAAGCGCTTTTATATCCTGAGCCGGAAAATGGCCTTGGATGTTCACTAAATCGAATTGTAGGTGGAATTTCTTAAGTGGGTTGGAGGAATTATCGAAGCGCTTTAATAATACAGAGGGGTAATGTCAAAGTCAAGTGATTTCTAAGCGACGGCCGGGGGCTACAGGAGAGCGCCCTGTCGACGCCTGGATCACGTCCGTCACTCAATCGTTGCAGAATAGACGTTCCGGCATTATTCTAGTGGTATGCGTGGCACTGAAGTTCTTTTACAACAGCAGATCGGGGCCCGAATGCGGGCAGCGCGCATCAGAGCGGGGTTTACGCTCAAGGAGGCCGCCGGCCTGATAGGGTACACCTGGGTTGCCGTCCAGAGGTGGGAAAAGGACGTCTGCCTTCCGAAGCCCGGCGTCCTTCTGCATCTCCGCTCCGTTTACGGCGCCGAAGAGCCGTGGGGGGCGCACATGGTTCCTGCCCGCCCACATCACATTCCTCTGCGTCTCTATTCCCGCACTGCAATACAAAAGCCCCGGCGCGTCTAGCGTTGCGCCGGGGCTTGAGAAGGGGCCGTCCCGGGGCGGGCGGCCCCGGTCCCCACCAAACCATTAGAACCCGAGCTTGAGCGAGAACACGTGGCTGCTCTCGAACACCTTCACGGACCGGAACGCGTAATCGAACGACACGTCGAGAGACCCGAGGGCTCCCTGCACACCGATGCCGAATGAAGGTCCGAACAGGAACTGGCGTTCGTCCGTCGCCTTCTGGGCAAGATTGTAGCCGCCCCGCAGGAAGATGAGGTCCTGGAACCCGTATTCGATACCGAGCCGGTACTCATCATCCGAGAAGTTGTTGCTCTGGAACGTGGTCGAAACGAGGACCGAATTCGACCCGGCGAAATTCCTCCGGTACCCCAGTCCGAATTCAATCGTGGACGGGAGCTCGAAAGGTGCCGCCTGAATCTGGTAGAGGCCCGGGGGGCGGTTCTGCGCCGCGACGGTGGCCTGGGTCATCAGCCCGGTCCCGTCGAATTTCATCTGCGGCCCGATATTCTTGACCGCAACTCCCAGGCTGAGCCCGTCGACGCTCGCGAGATTATCATAGAGAACACCCACGTCGAATGCGACGCCGGTGGCGCTGACGTCGGCCAGGCGCTCCGAGATGATGTGCGTGGTAACGCCGACGGCAATACGGTCGCTGAGCTGGCGCGAGT
>JBGPYM010000107.1:0-9783 GCA_041493205.1 Bacteroidota bacterium | reverse complement strand
CTGCTGCTGGCCCTCTTCACCGCGACCGCATGGCCGGCCGTCAAGGTTGTCACAACGCTCCCGGACCTCGCGGATCTTGCGCGCCAGGTAGGGGGCGACAGGGTGACGGTGGATTTTATCGTGCGCGGGGATCAGAATCCCCACTTCGTGGAAGTCAAGCCGAGCTACATGATGAAGCTGAAGTCCGCCGATGTATTTCTCACCATCGGGATGGAACTTGAAATGTGGGCTCCCCAGATCGTGGACGGTTCACGGAATATGTCGCTCGACGTCGTGGATCTCTCCCGGGAGGTCCGCAAGCTTGAAGTCCCCGCGAAAATCGATGCCAGCCAGGGCGACGTTCACCGGTTTGGCAACCCGCATTACTGGCTCGATCCGCGAAACGTACACCCGATCATCGAAGAAATTGTCGCCGCCCTGGCAAAGGCGTCGCCTGCGGACGAGCAGGTGTTCCGCGCCAATGCCGGAGCATATCTGAAGAAACTGGACGGGAAAATTGCATCGTGGGAAAGCTCCATGAAGCCGTTTGCGGGGAGCAAGATCATCACTTTCCACAAGAGCTGGTCGTATTTCGCGGACTGGCTGCATCTCCAGATCGCGGGAGAGGTCGAGCCGAAACCCGGCATTGCACCGAGCCCGGGTCATACCACTGAGATCATCCAGCTCGTCCGCTCCGCGGGCATCAAGGCTATTATCGTGGAGCCCTTCTATGATCTCTCCGCTCCCGAGCAGATCGGCCGGTCGACGGGCGCGAAGGTGCTCGTGCTGCCGACGTCGGTGGGAGGCGTGGAAGAAACGGCGGACTACATCGCGCTGATGGACCACAACGTCGCCGCGCTCGCCGCGGCGCTCCGCTAAGGTGCCGCCGATGGAACCGGTGATCAGGTTTACGAACGCGACTCTCGGCTACGGGCACACCCCGATTCTCAGGGACCTTTCGTTTGACGTGCACGAAGGGGAATACTTCGGGCTTGTGGGACCCAACGGCGCAGGGAAAACGACGATGGTGCGGGCAATCCTCGGCACGCTGAAACCGCTTGCGGGGACCGTCAGTGTGGCCATGCCCTCCGGCGCAACGGTGCGGTTCGGATATGTTCCCCAGCGGGACACCGTGGACTACGTGCTCCCGTACACGGTGGGAGAAATCGTGATGATGGGACGGTACCGCCAGATGGGAATCTTTCACAGGCCCGGTGAGGCGGACCGCACTGCAGTGCAGAAGAGCCTTGATCATGTCGACATCCGCGATCTCGGCGGCATGTCCTTCCGTGATCTCTCGGGAGGCCAGAAACAGCGCGCGCTGATCGCCCGTGCTCTCGCGTCGGAGCCCGATGTCCTGGTGCTGGACGAACCCACCAACGGCATGGACCTCTCCTCGCGCCTGTCCATCCTCGATCTGATCAAGCACCTGCATGGGAACGACCGCCTCACCGTCATCATGGTCAGCCACCTGCTGGACGATGTGGCGAATCACGTGGAGCGGCTCGCGATCGTCGAGCGGGAGTTCTTTCAGGTGGGAACGGTTGCAGAAGTGCTTACCGGTGCGAACCTCACAACGCTGTACGGTATGCATGTCGACGTGCGGCGGGTCGACGGACGGATGGTCATTCTGGCAGGAGGCGACGATGAGCGGCGCTGAGATTGTCAGGACGATCTTCGAAGAGTTCCCCTACGCACTGTACGGCAGCATTCTGGTGGGCATGATCTGTGCGTTCCTTGGCGTGTACATCGTGGCCAAGCGGGTGGTGTTCCTGGGGGCGGTGATGACGCAGGTATCGGTGATGGGGCTGGCGCTCACGTTCCTCCCCCTGTTCGCCGTTCCCCACACGCTCGGGTCGCTCGTCATCACCCTCGGAACTGTCGTGGTCATTTCGCGCATGCTGACCGGAAAAAAGGTCCCGAAAGACGCGGTGCTCGGCATCGTCTTTGTGACGTCCATCGCTGCGCGGATCCTGGTGCTGCAGAAGGCGGCCAAAGTGGAGGTGGCGGAGATCGAGAATCTCCTCCGGGGGGATATTCTGTTTGTAACGCCCGCGCTCTTCTACCTGATGGCGGGGGCATTCGTGGCTGCGAGCGCGGCGCACCTCCTCTTTTTCAAGGAGTTTACGTACATCTCGTTTGATGCAGAGACAGCGCGCACACAGGGGTTCAATGCCGCAGGTTGGGAGATAGCGTTCTACCTGATCGCGGGCGTTGTGATCTCGTTCGCGACACACATGGTGGGAGACATCTACGTGTTCGGATTCCTTGTCATCCCGCCGGTCGCGGCGATGCTGCTCGCGCGGCGGGTGACCCGGATCTTCGTGGTGGCGGTCCTCATCGGACTCCTCGCGCCTCCCGTGGGACTATTCTGCGCGTTCCTGTTTGACCTCCCCTCGTCGCCTGCCATCGTAGGCGTGGCGGCGGTGGTGCTGGCGGCAGCCTGGATCGTGAGCCTCGTCCGAAAGCGGTAAGGTCCTAGACAGATCCCACGACGGCATTGATCGCGGCGACGTTGACGATGTCGCTCACGCTGCATCCGCGTGAAAGATCAAATGCGGGCTTGCGCAGGCCCTGCACGACGGGCCCGATTGCCTCGGCACCTCCCAGGCGCTGGGCAAGCTTGTAACCGATGTTTCCGGCATTCAGGTCCGGGAAGACCAGGACATTGGCACGGCCTGCAAGCGGACTCTCCGGCGCTTTCGCATGGGCGACCTTTGGTACGATCGCCGTATCCAGCTGCACTTCTCCGTCCACGATCAGGTCGGGCCGCTTCTTCCTGAAAATCTCCGTGGCCTGCTGCACCTTCTCCACCAGCGGATGCGCTGCGCTCCCCTTGGTGGAAAACGACAGCATCGCAACGCGGGGCTGTTCTCCCGTGAGGCGCTTATGATTGTCGGCTGTGGAGATCCCGATGTCTGCCAGTTGTTCCGGCGTCGGATCAGGAACAACTGCGCAGTCTGCGAAGGAAAACACCGCCTGCGGAAACACCATCAGGAAGAAACTCGAAACAATGGTGATGTTTTCCGCCAGGCCGATGACCTGAATTCCCGCGCGCAACACGTCGCCCGTCGTTGAAAGTGATCCTGCCACGCTTCCATCCGCAAGTCCCTCCCGGACCATCATCGCCCCGAAAAAGAGGGGGTGCGTCATGACCTTCTGCGCATCGGTGAATTGCAACCCCTTTGCCTTCCGGAGGTTGTAGAACGCGTGGGAAAAGTCGCTCAGCTTGTCCGAGTTCTCCGGCTCAACAATCCGGATCCCGTTGAGCGGCGTGCCGTTTTTCTTTGCCTGGTCTTGTATGGCGGCGGCACTCCCGACGAGGACCGGTGTGACGATCCCCTGGTCAAGAAGTAACCGGGCGGCCTTTATGGCTCGTTCATCCGTTGCGTCGGGGAGAACAATGGTTTTCTTAAGCGATTTAGCTTTGGCAATAATGCCGTTCATTAACTCAGAGGGAAGCATGGCGTAGGTTCTTGGGTAGGATTGAGGGTGCTTGCTCTGTCAAAGATAAGAAATAGGGCGTCCGTTTCAAAGACCGTCATTCGGCACATGGCAGGACGATTTGCCATTTAGACAGGTTTTGGAGTGAGAAACCGCAAAATTAAAAAGAATTAACGGAAAATCTCCCGGCGAAAATTGATTTTCTGTCACGTTCTGGGTAGATTTTGCGCACCGCTCCACACCTATTATGTCACCTTCAGCACCCCCCAAAAGGGTATATATTGAGTCGTACGGCTGCCAGATGAATGTCGCCGATTCCGAAGTTGTCGGCGGGATTCTGGAAAGTCACGGGTACGCCTTCACCGGCGACATGGGGGAGGCAGACGTTGTACTTGTCAACACCTGTGCGGTGCGTGACAACGCAGAACAACGGATCTACGGCCGTCTTGGCCTCTTCAGCACGTACCGGCGTCGGAATCCGGGGCTCGTCGTTGGCATCCTCGGGTGCATGGCGGAACGCCTCAGGACCGGGTTACTGGAAGAGAACCTTGTGGACCTCGTGGTCGGGCCGGATGAATACCGACGGCTGCCGGAACTGATCGGACGGGCTTCGGAAGGCGATCCAGGCATTGCGGTACGGCTCTCGCGCGTCGAGAATTATGATGACATCGTGCCGCTCAGGACCGGGGGTGTTGCCGCGTGGCTGTCCGTCATGAGGGGCTGCGACAAGTTCTGCTCGTTTTGCGTTGTGCCGTTTACGCGCGGCCGGGAACGGAGCAGACCCCTGGAGAGCGTTGTGAACGAGGTGCGTGACCTCGCTGCGCGGGGGTTCAGGGAGGTGACGCTGCTCGGGCAGAACGTCAATTCGTACCACGACGGCACGAACGATTTCGCGGGGCTCGTGCGCGCGGTTGCCGCGGTGGACCGCTCGATGCGCGTACGGTTCACAACCTCGCACCCCGAGGACATGTCCGACCAGCTCATCGGTGCGATCGCTTCGGAACCAAACGCCTGCAAGTACGTCCATCTGCCGGTCCAATCCGGCTCTGACCGGGTCCTCCGGCTCATGAACCGGACCTATACCGTCGATCACTACCTGGCCCTGGTCGAGCGCATCCGGAAGGCCATCCCGGGAGTGAGTCTCAGCACCGATATCATTTCAGGATTTCCGACGGAGACTCCGGAAGAGCACCAGTTGACCGTCGAGCTCGTGCGGGCCGTGCGCTACGACGGCGCCTATACATTCAAGTACTCGCCGCGCGAGAACACCAAAGCCTGGTTGCTGACCGACGACGTGTCCGAAGAAGAGAAGGGGGCCCGCGTGTGGGAAATCACCAGTCTCCAGCATGCAATCTCCCAGGAGCTGAACAGCGGGATGATCGGGACGACGGAACGGATCCTCGTCGAAGGGCCGAGCAGGAAATCCGACCGCGATTTCACGGGCCGGACCGGCACCAATAAGACGGTGGTGTTTCCGCATGCGGACGAGCGGCCGGGCGATGAGCTGGACGTCCGGATCGAACGTGCAAACTCCGCAACGCTCTTTGGCGTGCGTGCGGGGGAACCCGTGCGTACCAGAGACGAATCCATCAGGGAGAATGCGGCATGAAATACGTTGTAGCGGTGGCGCTGTTGTTCTGCATCCCGTCCGCCCTCCGGGCCCAGAACGCGGAAGCGGATGTCGCAAAGTATGTTGCCATGATACGCAACGGGCAGGTGGAACCTGTCAAGGCGGAAGTCCCCGCACTCCTTGCGAAATACCCCAACAACCCCGGGGTGCTCTATCTGCAGGCGCTCACCACGTCGGAGGGAGCTGAAGCGGTCCGCATCTACCAGAGCATCGTCGATAATTTCCCCTCGAGCGAGTGGGCGGACGATGCCCTGTACAAAGTCTATCAGTTCTATTACAGTCTGGGCCTCTACCGCACCGCGGAGATCAAGATGGCCCAGCTCCGGAAAAATTATCCCGGCTCGCCATTCGTGAACGCGGCGACGGACAAGGAAACGCAGCGGCTGACGGACGAAAAAACCGATACGGCTGCCGCATCCGTACGGACGCCGGGGGGTCCCGCTGAAACATTCACCCTGCAGGTGGGTGCATATACAACGGCGACAAACGCGCAAAGACAGAAATCGTTCTTTGAAGATCTCGGCTACCCGGTTGAGGTGATCAACCGCGTGAAGGAAGGCCGGTCCCTGTTCCTGGTGATCGTCGGGAGCTACGGGAGCGCAGACGAGGCGCGCGAACAGGGAGCGGAGATTAAGAAAAAACACAATGTTGACGCCATCGTTACCGCGAAATAAATGCACAGTCCCGCGTTGATATCGGGTTCGCCCCCTCCGCTGCACGGCATTGTGGGGGAATCCGTGCCGATGCGCCGGATCGTGGAGACGATCGAACAGGTCGCCCCGACGGATATCACCGTGCTGATCACCGGCGAAAGCGGCGCCGGCAAAGAAGTGATCGCGCAGGCGATCCACCAGCTGAGCAAGCGGAGCGCAAAGCCGATGATCACGGTCAATAGCGGTGCCATCCCCGAAGGCATCATCGAAAGCGAGCTGTTCGGCCACGAGAAGGGGTCGTTCACCGGGGCATCGGATCAGCGGAAAGGGTATTTTGAGCTTGCCGACAACGGCACGCTGTTCCTCGACGAAGTCGGTGAGCTGCCCCTCAGCGCGCAGGTGAAATTCCTCCGGGTGCTGGAAAACGGCGAATTTCTGCGCGTCGGATCGTCGGTACCGCGCCGGGTGAATGTCCGTGTGATTGCGGCGACCAACAAGAACCTGGAATCGGAGGTGCGGCACGGGAAGTTCCGGGCGGATCTCTTCTTCCGGCTCCGCTCGGTGAATATCAGCGTGCCGCCGCTGCGCAACAGGCTGGAAGATATTCCGGTCCTGTTCAGACATTTTGCCGAAGAAGTGGCCCGGCAGAACGGCATCGCGTTCCAGGGGATCGACGATGCGGCAATGGAACTGCTGAAATCGTACCACTGGCCCGGCAACGTCCGCGAGCTCCGGAATGTTGCGGAGAGCATGATCGTCCTGGAGAAAGGGCGGCGGCTGGAGGCGGACGATGTCCGGAAGTATCTCCGGGATCTCACACCTGAGCCGCGTTCAGAAGACCGGAACCTCCCCGTACCCGTCTCCCGCACTGTCGAAGAGGCGGAGCGAGAGCTGGTCCTGCGCGCCCTGTGGGACATCAAAGGGGGAATCGTCGAGCTGAACAAGAAGTTTGACGAGCGGCTGCAGGCCTTGGACGTGACCCAGACCGGTGGAAAAGGCCCGGTCCTGGTCCGTGAAGGCCAGGAGAGTCCGGGGCTGTCCCTGGAGGAAATGGAACACCGCATGATCGCAGAAGCGCTCGAACGCTCGAAGGGAAACCGCCGCATGGCGGCACGGGCGCTCAACATCAGCGAACGCACGCTCTACCGGAAGATCAAGGAGTACGGACTGGAATGACCCGGGCGTGGGTGACGGCATGCGCTGCCGGACTCTGTGGTGCGGCGAGTCTCCTCGCGGGGTGCGTCTATTCGTTCACGGGAGCATCGGTCCCCCCCCACCTGAAAACGGTGGCGATCCCGCTCATCGATGATCAGTCGGGGCTGGGCGAGCCGGGGCTCCGCGAAAAATTTACTACCGAGCTGATCCAGCTCTTTACCGCCGATAACAGCCTGGAAGTTGCGGACCGCGGCGCGTCGGATTCGATTCTCGAAGGTGCAATCCTTTCCGTCAGCGATGCGCCGGCCGTGGTGACGCAGGGAGAACAGGTGACCCGGCGTCGTGTCACCATCACCGCCCGGTTCGCATTTCAGGATATGAAGCAGAGGAAGAAACTCTGGGACAAAACCTTCTCCAACTGGGGGGATTACGATTCGGGCGGTGGCCTGTCGCAGCGGCAGGCCGGACTGCAGGAAGCGCTCAGAAAGATAGCGGAAGATGTGCTGCTCGAGACGGTGTCGGGCTGGTGAGCGTGCGGCAAGAATCTGATTCAAGAATGATCACAACCTGAGGCAAGGACACTCCACCATCATGGACGAAATCATACTGTTTACGTACATCGGGTCGCTGACCGTGCTGTTTATCTTCGGATCGCATGGGTTCATCATGATCTACTATTACCTGAAATTCCGCCGCACCCGCATGGTGTCCGCCGATGCCATCAGCGTCTATCCCGTCGTCACGGTACAGCTCCCCGTCTACAACGAGCTGTACGTCGTGGGACGGCTCATCGATGCGGCCTGCGCGATGGTCTATCCGAAGGACAAGCTGGAGATCCAGGTGCTGGACGACTCGACCGATCAGACGGTGGACGTTGTCGGCGAGTACGTGGAGAGGTACCGCGTCCAGGGGTATGACATCAAGCAGGTGCGCCGGTCCAATCGTGCGGGATTCAAAGCGGGCGCATTGAAGGAAGGTCTCGGAACGTGCCGCGGCGAATTTGTCGCGATCTTCGACGCCGATTTCGTGCCGCGTCCCGATTTCCTCCTGAAGACCATCCCGCATTTCATGATGGACCCGAAGATCGGTATGGTGCAGACCCGGTGGGAGCATATCAATTCGGACTATTCGCTGCTGACGCGCACGCAGGCGATGGCGCTCGACGGTCATTTCGTGATCGAGCAGGCCGTGCGGAACAAGGTGGGGTTCTTCATCAATTTCAACGGCACCGCCGGCGTCTGGCGGAAATCGTGCATCGAAGATGCGGGAAACTGGCAGGCGGATACGCTGACCGAAGACCTCGATCTGAGTTACCGTGCGCAGCTCCGCGGGTGGAAGTTCAAGTACCTGAACAACGTTACCTCGCCCGCCGAGCTCCCCTCGGAGATCAACGCGCTCAAATCGCAGCAATTCCGCTGGACGAAGGGCGCGATTGAAACCGCCCGGAAAATCCTCCCGTGCGTCTGGAAGTCCAAGCTTCCGCTCAAGATAAAGATCCACGCCACATTCCACCTCACCAACAATCTCGTCTTCCCGTTCATCGTGCTGGCGGGCGTGCTGAATGTGCCGCTCGTGTTTCTGAAGCACTCCGGCGAATACGACTCCTATTTCACGTTCATGTCGGTCTTCGTGTTCGCGTTTATCGGTTCGTTTTTGTTCTATCTGTTCTCACAGAAGGACGTGTATCCCGACTGGCAGCGGCGGCTCTTCCTGTTCCCGCTGTTTATGGCAGGAAGCATGGGGTTCGCGGTCAACAATAGCCGGGCGGTGATCGAAGGGCTGTTCAGAAAAAAGAGCGACTTTGTCCGAACCCCGAAGTACAACATCAGAGACAAAAAGGATTCGTGGAAGGGAAACAAGTACGCGCCGGTCGCCATCAGCGCCACCGTCATTCTGGAAATCGTGCTCGCGGTGTATTGCCTGTTTGGTGTTGCATCGTCGATTTATTTCCTCGAAATAGCGGCGGTGCCGTTTCAGCTGCTGTTCTTCCTCGGCTTCACGCTTGTCTCCGTGATGTCGTTGAAGCATGCCTGGCTTGCACGCCAGGTGCATCCGGAATAAATGGACGAAGGTGTGATGGCGGTGCCAGACACAGAGAAGGAAATCCCGGCGGGAGCGGCAACACCGTGGTTCGCACGCGTGGCGGCCGCGCTGCTCGAGTCAGGAGACGTTGAGGCGGCGTTGCGCGTCTGCAGCGTCGGGACGCGCGCGTTCCCGCGCTACGCCACCGGACGGCTCATCCTCGGGAGATGTTACGATGCGCTCGGCCGGCATGTCGAGGCCATGCTCGAATACCGGCAGGTCATTGAAGTGTTTCCGGACAATCCGGTGGTGGGCACGCTGGTCATGGAAGCGGAGGCGCGCGAGCAAGAAGGCTTCGCGCGCTTCGCGGAAGCACAGCGTGCACGGCTGCAGAAGGGAACGGACACGCTGACGTTTGATGAGTTCCTGGCGTCCGCACAGGAGCCGCCGCCTGTCACATCGGTCGAGCGGATCATCCAGCAGCTGGAGGAAGCACCCAGGCGCATCCAGCCTCCAGGACCCGACCCGCCGGAAGCGCCGTTGGTGGTCGAAAGCACGGAGCCGGCCGGCCGGTTTGTCACTGCGACCCTGGCAGAAATTTATGCGAGCCAGGGCGCCTATGATGAGGCGATCGAGGCCTACAGGAAGCTGGCTCTCCAGAGACCGGGCAGCGCAGAACGGTATCAGAAGCGGCTGCATGAACTGGAAGAACTGAAGACCGCGCGCGGAGGAGATGCGTAAGCGCGGAAACGTACGGGGAAGAAACAGCAAAGCCTCTTTGAAAAAAGAGGCTTCGGCGTTCTTACAGGGAGAACAGGCGGCTACTTCAGCGCGTTGACCAGCCGGGTAAGCTTTGACTTGAGGTTGGCCGCCTTGTTGCGGTGAATGACGCCTTTCGCG
>JBGPYM010000352.1:0-2778 GCA_041493205.1 Bacteroidota bacterium | reverse complement strand
CGTTCCGGGCAACGGGGACCACCGTTATCCGTGGTCCCCTTTTTGTTTCCAGCATATCAGGCAATCCTGGGAAGAGCTGCCGGCGGGGACGCCGGCGCTACTACGGACATTTCAGGAAGAGCCGCCGCCAGGGACGCCGGCGCTACTACAAAGGGATGATGTATACCACATGGCTGACAACAAGATAATTTTTTCCATGGTCGGCGTCGGCAAGGTCGTGAAGCCGAACCGCCAGATCCTCAAAGACATCTATCTTTCCTTTTACTACGGCGCCAAGATCGGAGTCCTCGGTCTCAACGGTGCGGGGAAGAGCACGCTCCTGAAATTGATTGCGGGCGTGGACAAGGATTACCTCGGCGAAATCACCGTCCAGAAGGGGATCACATTCGGCTACCTCCCCCAGGAACCCGAGCTTGATTCCTCGAAGACCGTCAGAGACATCGTCGAGGAAGGCGTGCATGAAACCGTTGCGCTTCTCAGGAAGTACGAGGCCGTCAGCGCCAGCATGGGGGAACCCGACGCAGACATTGATGCCCTGGTCGAGCAGCAGGCTGCGCTGCAGGAAAAAATCGACCACGCCAATGCATGGGACATCGACAGCAAACTCGAGCAGGCCATGGACGCGCTCCGCTGCCCGGCCGGCGACACCTCGATAAAAGTCCTGTCAGGCGGAGAGCGGCGGCGGGTGGCGCTCTGCCGGCTGCTGCTCCAGGAGCCGGACGTGCTGCTCCTGGATGAACCCACAAACCACCTCGACGCCGAATCGGTCGGCTGGCTGGAAGCTCACCTTGCCCAGTACGAAGGGACGGTCCTGGCCGTCACGCACGACCGGTACTTCCTGGACAATGTGGCAGGTTGGATTCTGGAGCTTGATCGCGGTGAGGGGATCCCCTTTCAGGGGAATTATTCCTCCTGGCTCGACCAGAAACGGCGAAGGCTGGAGGTCGAGGAGAAGCAGGAGTCAAAACGCCAGCGCGCCCTCGCCCACGAGCTCGAGTGGATCAGGCTGAACCCGAAAGGGAGGCATGCGAAAAGCAAGGCGCGCATTTCGGCGTACGAGAAAATGCTGGCCGAGGAGGGTGACGCCCGGAACGAGGAGATGGAAATCTACATCCCCCCGGGACCCCGGCTCGGGAACGTCGTCATCCGGGCGAACGGCGTCTCCAAGGCATACGGCGACATCATCCTGTGCGAGGACATGAATTTCGACCTCCCTCCGGGAGGGATCATCGGGGTGATCGGACCGAACGGCGCCGGGAAAACCACGCTCTTCCGGATGATCATCGGGCAGGAGCACCCCGACGCGGGCACCATCACCGTCGGTGAGACGGTAAAGCCCGCCTACGTAGACCAGAACCGTCCGCTCGATCCCGAACATACGATCTGGCAGGAGATTTCCGGAGGCGAAGAGATCATCCCGCTCGGCAAGCGCGAAGTCAACTCGCGGTCGTACGTGGCGCGGTTCAACTTCAGCGGCACCGACCAGCAGAAAAAGGTGGGTCTCCTCTCCGGCGGCGAACGCAACCGGGTTCACCTGGCAAAGGTGCTCCGCCAGGAGGCGAATGTCCTTCTGCTCGACGAGCCGACCAATGATCTCGATGTGAACACCCTGCGGGCGCTCGAGGAAGCCCTGCAAAATTTCGCGGGCTGCGCCGTGGTCATATCCCACGACCGCTGGTTCCTCGACAGGATTGCCACGCACATACTGGCATTCGAAGGCGACAGCACGGTCGTATGGTACGACGGCAATTATTCCGAATACGAGGAAGACCGGAAGCGCAGGCTGGGGATCGACGCCGATCGTCCTCACCGCATCAAATACAAGAAACTGATCAGGGAATGAACGTGTCTATCCGGGGCTCTTTCGCAGCATGGGTGGTGCTGACTGCCGGCACCTGTTTTGCCCAGCAGCCGGCCGTCACCAGGGTGGATCCTCCCAACTGGTGGAGCGGGATGGCTTCAAAACAGGTTCAGTTGATGATCTCCGGCGCCAATCTGAGCGGCGCCACCGCCGTCTCTCATTCCCCCCAGGTGCGGGTGGTCCGCACGTACCGCACGCCCGATCCTTCCTACGCCTTCATCGACATCGAGATCGCACCGGACGCCTTTGAAGGCTTCCATCTCCTCACCCTGATTACGCCCCGTGATACAGTTTCCTTCTCCTATCCGGTCCTGCACCGGAAGGATTCCGCCGGGCGCCACCGGGGATTTGACGCCGGGGATGTGATCTACCTGATCACGCCCGACAGGTTCGCGAACGGCGACACGACGAATGATGCCGTCCCGGGGATGACCGAGGGGCGGAACAGGACCTCCTCGCTCGGGAGGCACGGCGGCGATCTGCGCGGCATCATCGACCATCTCGGGTACCTCGCCGATCTCGGCGTCACCGCCCTCTGGATCAATCCGCTCATCGAAAACAACATGCCGTCGGGGAGTTACCACGGCTATGCCGCCACCGATCTGTACCGCATCGATCCGCGGTTCGGCACCAACGCGCAGTACGAAGAATTCGTCCGGGAAGCACACCGCCGGGGACTGAAGGTCATCATGGACCATGTCAGCAACCACATCGGTGCCGCTCACCCGTGGATGAGGAACCTCCCCTCTGCCGACTGGCTCAACGGCTCAGCCGCAACTCACATGCGCGCAGTACATGACAAGGCCGACCTGACCGACATTCACAGCGATTCCACACAGCGAGCGGCTACCGTTGCCGGCTGGTTTTCCGACACCATGCCCGACCTCAACCAGAGTAATTACTTCGTAGCCCGGTAT
>JBGPYM010000304.1:0-3348 GCA_041493205.1 Bacteroidota bacterium | reverse complement strand
CTGGACAACTATGTGAGGATGCTCCATGACCTCTATTTCTGGCAGTCGTTTCAGGTCGGGTTTGTCTGGACGATTGTCGTTACGGCGGGACAGGTGTTCCTCGGTCTCTGTCTCGCCCTCCTGCTCAACAGGAAAATGCGTTTCACGTCGGCGTACAGCGCGCTCATGCTCGTTCCCTGGGCGATGCCGCCGATCATCCGCGGGATCGTGTGGCGCCAGGTATACGATCCGGACACGGGGATTCTGGATGCGGTCCTCCTCCGGACGGGAATCATCAGCCACAGCATCAACTGGCTCTCGAGTTTCGAATACGTGATCCCGGCAGTGATTGTCGCCGGTGTCTGGGGTGAGATACCCAAGGCGGCGGTCTTCCTGCTCGCCGGGCTCCAGGCGATCCCCCACGACCTGTATGAAGCCGCGCGCATCGACGGGGCGGGCACATGGAAGGAATTCACCCGCATCACTCTTCCGATGATTTCGCCGGTCATGGCCGCCGTCGTGTCCCTCTCCTTCATGTGGAATTTTAACACGTTCGGCATCGTCTGGATCCTCACACAGGGAGGGCCCGGAGGGCTGACCCGTCTCCCCATGCTCGCGGCATATGAGGAAGCGTTCCGCTACGGCTACGTCGGGTACGCTGCCGCGATCGGCAATGTCATGGTCCTGGTTATCAGCATCGTTCTGTTCAGCTACCTGCGCGTCCAGCTGAAGGAGCGGACTGCATGAAATCCCGTACGCTCGCTGCCAATATTGCGGCCCACGCGGCGCTTCTTTTGTTCATGGTCTTCCTCGTGTTCCCGCTGGTCTGGATGCTCTCAACGTCGTTTAAGCCGACCGCTGAAATCTACTCTGGGGCCGCGGCGCTCCTTCCGCACGCCCCGTCGGCTGTTCACTATCGGACGGTGCTGTCGGAACAGAGCATCCTTGCGAGCATGGTCAACAGTCTGTATGTCGGCATCTTCTCGACGGTCATCGCCATCCTCATTGCATTGCCGGGTGCTTACGCCCTTTCGCGGTATTCGTCGAGGTGGAACAAGGTAATCCTCGGATGGATCCTCGGATCCCAGATATTCCCCGCAATCCTGCTCCTGATACCGCTGTATCTTTTGCTGCGCATGTTCTATCTTACAGACTCGCTTGTGGGGTTGACCCTGGTGTACGTTGTCTGGGATCTTCCGTTCGTTCTCTGGATGCTGCAGGGGTATGTCAAGACCATACCCGTGGAGATCGAGGAGGCGGCCTCGATCGACGGCGCGACGCGGCCGCAGATCATTTTTCAGGTCCTGGTTCCACTTCTGCTCCCCGCGATCGGCGCGTCCGTCCTCTTCGCATTCGTCTCGGCATGGAATGAATTCTTCTTCGCCCTGGTCCTGATGAAAAGTCCCGACTTCATGACGCTGCAGGTGGAACTCGCCCGGTTCACCGGGATGGAGGGACAGGCGCGTACGGGTCCGCTCGCCGCTGCCGGCGTCCTTGCGACAATCCCCTCGGTCATCCTGTTTGGCGTGCTGCAGCGGTGGTTTTCGTCCGGTCTTGTCGCCGGCGCTGTAAAGAACTGACGGGCTCTCGTGAAACGAACCGGAATACTGGTTGTCGTGTGTGCGGTGGTCGCTGCGGGCACATTCTACTATGCACTTCGACCGTCGCGGAGCGGCGCCTCCTCGGAACAGAGGCTCCGTTTTGTGAGCCTCGCCTGGCAGGAGCAGGCCCTCAGGACCAACCGCGCCATAGTGGAGGAGTGGAATACCGCCCATCCGGAGATGAAGGTCGAGTACGTGCAGGGGACCTGGAACTCGGTTCACGATTACCTGATTACCGCATTTGAAACGGGGGATGTGCCGGACGTCTTTCACTACGAATCGTCGGTAATTGTGGATTTTGCGATGCGCGGGTACCTCACCGACCTCGCACCCATGGTCGACGCGGAGATGAAGGACGACATCCTCGGCGTTGCCTGGGAATCCGTCACGAGACCGGATGGGCATATCGCGGGTATTCCGTTCCTTATGGAATCGTTGATCGGACTCTATAATAAAGACTGCCTGGAACACGCCGGGATCGAACCGCCGACGTTCGACTCGCCCTGGAGCTGGTCGGACCTGAGAATTGCCGCGAAGAAGCTCACGGTAGATATGACAGGCGATGGAAAGGTGGACCGCTGGGGGACCGCCATCGGTCTCCGCAATGCGGGGAACATCATCATGAATCTCTCCATCAGTTTCGGCGGTTCGTTCTTCCGGAAGGACGGGGAGAAGTACGTTGTGCGTATGGGCCCGGAAGAGCGTGAACTTCTCACGGCCATTTTCGACATGCTCTCCGTCGACAGCTCCGCGGCCCCTGCGGGCGTGGGACACTCAGGGCCGGAGATGATCCCGGGGTTCTTCGACGGGAGATACGCAACACTCATCGGCATTGGCGCCTGGAGCCGTCAACAGCTCGTCGAGAACGCACCCAGGTCGTTCCGGTGGGGAGTCATTCCGCCGCTGAAGGCACGAACGCAAAACACCGGCACGAGCACACAGACGTTAAGTATCCCGAAAGCGTCGCGACACAAGGCGGAAGCGATGGAATTTATCAGGTTCATGCTCAACCGGAATAACATGACAAGGCTCGCACGCAGCGACTGGATGCTCCCGGCCCGGAAATCGTGCCTTGCGTTGCCGGAGTTCAATTCGGTCGGTGACGGCTGGGCGGTCACCACGGCGTCCGCGAAGTTCCTGACCACCGGACCGTGGCTCGGCGCTCCGGGCTATGTTGAATGGAAAAGCAGGGTTGCCAACCCGGCGTTCCAGGAGTTCTTCTCGGGGCGAAGAGGCATCGATGAGACAGCCGGTCGGATCGAGCGGGAAAGCAATATCGTATTGTCACGCTACCAATGACGCCAGACGTGCTCACACCGACCACTTCCGGGAAAAGCGATGTCGTGCGCCGTGCCCGCGGTTGCCTCATGGGACTCGCGATCGGCGATGCACTCGGAGGCCCGACGGAGGGAAAGTCGCAGGAGGAGATCGCGCGACGCTGGGGACGGGTTGACGGTTTTCTGACCGATGACCAGTCGGGCAGCGATGACACGGAATACGCGCTCTTCAATGCACGGCTCCTCATCAGGCATGGAACGGAGTTGAGGGCTGCGATGGTCGCGGAAGCGTGGAATAAGGAAATCGTCAATTCCTCCAATGCACACAAGGGCGCCGGCTTCAGCGAGATGATGGCGATCCGCAATCTGAAGGCCGGCCTGCTCCCCCCTGAAAGCGGGCAGCACCTCCATGCCTGGAGCGATGGTCTGGCGATGCGCGTTGCTCCCTTCGGTATTGTGGCGGCAGGGGACCCAACTCGTGCTGCGAAGCT
>JBGPYM010000335.1:0-2903 GCA_041493205.1 Bacteroidota bacterium | reverse complement strand
CCTGATCCGCAGCGAGGTGGAATCGTTTTATAAGAAGACGAAGGTGACCGAGGGGCTGATCGAGCTCCGCAACATCGCCCAGTGCGCTCTCCTGATCATTCAGTGTGCGATGAAGAGGAAGGAGAGCCGGGGGCTCCACTTCACCACCGATTACCGCGCGCGGGACGACGCAAAATTTCTGAAGGACACCGTCGCCGATTGATTTCATTTAAAGCCTGATCTTTGTATATTATGTCGATGCCGAAGACTCCGACTCCCCGAAGAAGGCGCCGCACGGCGCTCGACAAGCCCCGCTGCCACTGCGCGGTCTTCGGAGTGTACGGCCACCCGGCCGCCGCACAGCTTACCTACTACGGACTCCTCGCGCAACAGCACCGCGGACAGGAAGGGTCGGGCATCGTCACCGCGGATACCGACCACACCTCCGGCAAGCACCGCTTCCACGTCCATAAGGACTTCGGCCTCGTCAACGACGTCTACCGCGACGACCGCCTTCTGACGGACGTCCTGACCGGCTCGATGGCGATCGGCCACAATCGCTACTCCACCGCCGGCGCCTCGGACAACAAAACCAACGTCCAGCCGTTTACCGTCCTCTACAAGGGCGGAAACATCGGCATTGCCCATAACGGCAACCTGACCAACTTCCGGAAGATCCGGAAACGGCTGCAGGACGAAGGGACGATCTTCCAGACCACCTCGGACACCGAGGTGATCCTCCACCTGGTCGCCCGGAGCAAGCAGGACCGGCAGATCGACCAGATCCGCGACGCCCTCTCGCAGGTCCAGGGGGCGTTTTCCATTGTCATCCTCACCGATACGTCCCTCATCGCGGCGCGCGACCATGCAGGCTTCCGGCCCCTCGCCATAGGGAAAAAAGGAAACGCCTTCGTTGTCGCATCGGAAACCGTCGCGTTCGACATTATGGACGCCGAATACATCCGCGACGTCGCGCCGGGGGAGATGGTCGTCATCGACCGGTCGAGCGTGGACGCGGGGCAGGTGACCTCGCTCCGCATCAACGATCAGCCGCCCCAGCCGCACCACTGCATCTTCGAGTACATCTATTTCTCGCGCCCCGACAGTCAGATTTACGGCCACAGCGTGGACAAGGTCCGGCGGAAGCTCGGCAAGAATCTCGCCCGCTCGCAGCCGGTCACGCCCAAAAATCCGGACGACAAGGTCATCGTAATCAATGTGCCCGATTCGAGCAACACGGCCACGATGGGATATGTCCAGGCGACGAACAAAAACGGGGGAAAGGCGAAGCTCGAAATCGGCCTGATCCGGAGCCACTACATCGGCCGCACGTTCATACAACCCAAGCAGGACGTCCGCGAGAACAAGGTCAAAACGAAATTCAATACGGTCAAAGGCGTCCTGAAGGACAAAGTGGTGGTGATTGTGGACGACTCGATCGTACGGGGGACGACCTCCAAGCAGCTCGTGCAGCTTGTGAGGCAGGCGGGGCCGAAGGAAGTCCACTTCCGCGTCACGGCGCCCCCCATCATGTACCCGTGCCATTACGGGATGGACTTCCCGACGCCGAAGGAGCTGATCGCCAACCAGTGCGGCGGCGACATCGCGAAAATCGGCAAGGAGCTCGGGGTGGACAGCATCGGCTACCTCTCCATCGAAGACCTGCTTGACTCCGCGCCCCACGAGCGGGGAGAGAACTACTGCACGGCATGTTTCAGCGGAAAGTACCCCGTTCCCATCGACAGCAACCAGTCGAAGGACGAGAATGAAGGGTGAGTTCCTCACTGCCTCGAACCTCCTCAGCATTGCGCGCGTCCTACTCGTCATCCCCTTTGCCCTCGTCATGCTTGTCCCCGAAACGCCGCACCGCTGGGTTGGGGCTGCGCTCCTCGCTCTTGCAGGAGTGACCGACAAACTGGACGGGGTCCTTGCTAGAAAATATCACCAGGAGACGGAGTGGGGGAGAATCCTCGACCCGCTCGCCGACAAGGTCGGCATTGCCGCGGTGGCGCTCATCATGCTCATCCTCCGCGACATTCCCGTCTGGTTCGTGAGTGCCCTCATCATCCGCGATCTTCTGATTTTCCTCGGCGGGCTCTATCTCAGGCTGAAAAAGGGCGTCGTGCTCGGCTCCAACACCGCGGGGAAGTGGACGTTCGGGATCGTAGGGCTGACGCTCTTTCTGCGCATGCTCGCGGTCGTGCCGGAATTGACCGGGTGGCTTCTTGATCTGTGCGCGGTGATGCTGCTGACATCGTTTCTGTTCTATTGCGGCAGGTTTGTGAGAGTCCTGAAGTCTCCTCAAGAACAGGCGGCGCATGGGACTCCTTGACCGCCTCGGGAAGTTGAAGGAAGGCCTGGCGCGCACGCGCGAGGGGATCGTCGGGAAGGTGGCACGGCTCGTCACGACGAAGTCGTCCATCGACGATGAGTTCCTGGGCCAGCTCGAGGAGATCCTGGTGGCCGGCGATGTCGGGATCGACGCGGCAGGCAGGATCATCGAAGCAATCCGGACGCGTGTCCGGGAAGAGCGGTACGCCGACACCTCGGGCCTGATGACGATTCTCAAGGACGAAATCAGCCGGCAATTCCCGGCGAACGGCGCGACCGATCCGTTCGCACTCCCTCCCGCGCGGCCTTACATCATCATGGTCGTCGGAATCAACGGCGCCGGAAAAACCACCACGATCGGGAAACTCGCCGCACAATACGTCGGCGCCGGGAAAAAGGTGGTGATCGCTGCCTCCGATACGTTCCGTGCAGCCGCAAACGAACAGCTTGCAATCTGGGCGGAACGTGCGGGCGCGGAACTGATTCGTCAGGATCCGGGTTCGGACCCCGCCGCGGTGGCGTTTGACGCCGTCAGCGCCGCAACGGCACGGGGTGCGGACGTAGTGATCATCGATACCGCCGGCCGCCTCCAT
>JBGPYM010000289.1:0-3605 GCA_041493205.1 Bacteroidota bacterium | reverse complement strand
CTGCCGAATGGGCGGAAACCGAGCCGCTGCCCGATCCCGCCGACCTCGAGAAGCACGTCTACTCGTCGAAGGTCGTGGTCCCGGTCGATGGGTTCAAGGAACCGGTGCATTCCGGGCCCTCCATCGTCATGGTGGATGCGATCAACCATGCGCTCGCCGAGGAAATGGAGCATAATCCGAAGATGCTCATTTACGGCGAGGATGTTGCCGGCAAAAAGGGGGGGGTCTTCACCGCGACCAAGGGGCTTACCGACAAGTTCGGGGAGAAGCGCGTCTTCAACTCTCCCCTCGCCGAAGCCAGCATCGTGGGGACGGCGTTGGGTCTGGCGGCACGGGGAGAATTCAAGCCCGTGGTCGAGATTCAGTTCGGCGATTACATATGGCCCGCCTTCATGCAAATTCGCGATGAAGTCGCGATGCTCCGCTTCCGTTCGAGCAACGAGTGGTCGTGTCCCATGGTCATCCGCGTCGCGGTCGGGGGCTATATTCACGGCGGACTGTACCACAGTCAGTCCATCGACGGATTTTTCACGCACATCCCCGGCGTGCGTGTTGTGTTCCCCTCCAACGCCGCGGATGCCAAGGGCCTCCTCAAAACCGCCTGCCGGTGCGACGACCCTGTTCTGTTCCTTGAACACAAGGGTCTTTACCGCCAGGGGTTCGCTTCCGCCCCCGAACCCGGTCCGGAGTACCTGGCACCATTCGGACTCGCAAAAATCAAGAAGCCGGGGGACGACGCGACAGTGATCACCTGGGGAATGCTCGTTCAGCGTTCCCTCGACGCTGCCAGAAAGGTCGAGGCGCAGACCGGCGCGAGCGTCGAAGTGATCGATCTCAGGACTCTCAACCCGCTCGACAAGGAAACGATCTTCACGTCCGTGCGCCGGACGGGGAAAGTGCTGATCGCCCATGAAGACACGCTTACCGGCGGGTTTGGTGCGGAGATCGCTGCGCTGATCGCCGCGGAGTGCTTCGAGCGGCTCGATGCGCCTGTGTCGCGCGTTGCCGCAAAGGACACTCCGGTGCCGTACGGACCCGGGCTCGAAAACGCGATGCTGCCGCAGGAGTCGGACGTTGCCGCGGCGCTCGGCAAGCTCCTCCGGTACTGACATGGCCCGGGCGGAAATCCTCACAAAAGCGTCACCACGAGCATCATCACTGACCGGCAAGCAGAAGACGGAGCTCTACTATTACATGCGCCTGACCAGGGCGTGTGACGATGCCATCCTCCGGCTCTATAAGCAGGGACAGGTGGTCGGCGGAGCGTACACCGGGAGGGGGAACGAAGCGACGGCTGTCGGGAGTGGCTATGCCCTGGAAGAGCGCGACTATCTCTTCCCGATGCACCGGGACCTTGGTGCCCATCTCGTGAAAGGGCAGACGCTCAGGAACATCTTCCTGCAACTACTCGCGCGGGCCGGCAGTCTGACCCGCGGGCGCGACGGCACGGGCCATTACGCCGATCCGGAGCTCAGAATCTACGGCAACGTGAGCCACCTCGCGGCCATGATACCGGTGGCGGCCGGTGTCGCGCTGGCGTCGAAGCTGCGTAAGGAGGGGGCGGTCGTCATGAACTACATCGGCGAAGGGGGTTCGAACGTCGGGGATTTTCACGAGGGAGTGAACATGGCCGCAGTCATGAAGCTCCCGCTGGTCCTGATCATCGAAAACAATCAGTTCGCGTATTCAACCCCGGCCAGCAAGCAGTATGCGGCTGCAAAGCTCTCCGATCGGGCCGCCGGCTACGGCATCCCGGGCGTCACGATCGACGGGACCGACGTCGTGCTCGTCTATGAGACCTGCCGCGCCGCGGTCGATCGCGCACGCAGGGGCGATGGCCCGTCGCTGATCGAAAGTGTCACCATGCGCATGCACGGACACTCCGCTTCCGACGACGCATCCTATGTTCCCCACGCACTGCTCGAGGAGTGGACCCGGAAAGATCCCCTCGATGCGTTCGAGGGGAAACTGAAAAGCGAAGGGACGCTGGACGCCGTGGGCATCACGGCAATGACCGGGAAGATCGACACTGCAATCGAAGAAGCTGCTGCGTACGCCCTCGCACAACCGTTGCCGCCCGCCGCCGATGCCGGGGAAGGAGTGTACGCTCCCTGATGGCGACGATGACGTACATTGACGCGATCGCGCGCGGGATGTGGGAAGAAATGGAGCGGGATAAGTCCGTTTTTCTCATCGGCGAGGATATCGGCGCCTATGGCGGCGCGTTCAAAACGACGAAGGGCTTCCTGAAGCACTTCGGCGGGGAGCGGGTCATCGACAGCACGCTCTCGGAATCTGCGATCCTCGGCGCGGCGACCGGTGCGGCGCTCGCGGGCATGCGGCCGATCGCGGAGATGCAGTTTGCGGACTTCGTGACGTGCGGGTTCAACCAGATCGTCACGAACGCCGCCAAAATCCATTATCGCTGGCACCTTCCCGTCCCGATGGTCGTCCGCCTCCCGAGCGGGGGGTACATTCATGGCGGTCCCTACCACTCGGCGAGCACCGAGGCCTGGTTCTTCCACGTCCCCGGATTGAAAATCGTTGCACCGTCGAATCCGTATGACGCGAAGGGGCTGATGAAATCTGCTGTCCGGGACAACAATCCGGTCCTCTATTTTGAATTCAAGTATCTCTACCGGCGTATCAAAGGGGAGATTCCCGACGGCGACTACACGATCCCGCTGGGCAAAGGCGAGGTGAAGCGTGAGGGAGGGGACATCGCGCTCATTACGTACGGGTCCACGGTCCATCTGGCGCTTGAGGCGGCCGAGACGCTCCGGCGCGAAGACGGGGTCGAAACGAAAATCGTGGATCTCCGGACCCTGATCCCGCTCGATACGGAACTTATTCTGGAATCGGTGCGGGACACCGGCAAAGTGCTGATCGTGCATGAGGCGAATCTGACAGGTGGTATCGGCGGGGAAATCGCGGCGCTCATCGCGGACCGCGCCTTCGATCACCTCGATGCTCCCATCCGCCGGCTCGGCGCGCTGGATACGCCGGTGCCGTACGCGCCGACACTGGAGGAAGCTGTGCTTCCCACGACGGCCGGTATCGTGACGGCGCTCCGCGCCCTTGCAGCATACTAAATCTCTCATTATTTTTCTCTATTCTCTTTTCTCTATTATCTGTCCTCCCATAACCCTGCACCCCAAAATGTCTCTTATCGAAGTCGTCATGCCGCAGATGGGCGAAAGCATCGCCGAAGGGACCATAGTCAAATGGCACAAGAAGGTGGGCGATGCGGTGAAGAAGGATGAAACGCTTCTGGAGATCAGTACCGACAAGGTCGACTCGGAAATACCTTCCCCGGCCGCAGGCGTCCTCTCCCGGATCGTCGTCGAAGAGCAGAAAACGGTCCCCGTCAGAACGGTGATCGCGTACATTGAATCGGATGCGGCGGCAGCAGCGGCTGCACCAGCACCTGCACCGCAGGCGAAGGCCGCCGCGCCTGCAGCGCCCGCACCAGCCCCGGTGCGAACGGCAGCAGCCCCTGCGGGGGGCCGCTTTTATTCGCCCCTCGTGCTGAATATCGCCCGGACGGAAGGCGTGTCGATGGAGGAGCTTGAAAGGATCCCCGGGACCGGGGACGGAGGGCGGGT
>JBGPYM010000228.1:0-5051 GCA_041493205.1 Bacteroidota bacterium | reverse complement strand
TTCCTGAACCGCTGCCTGATAAGAATTTCGAGATCCGGTTCATCGTCAACGACAAGAATCTTGTGCGGCATGAATCCTTCCTTACTCTTTTTTGCGCGCGGACCGGGCTACCCCGGATCTAACACGTCCTTTTTGACCCTGTCGAAATCGATCGGCTTCGTGAAGTAATGTTCGGCCCCGGTGGACATCGCTGTCTTGAAATTAATCTCGTCGCCGTAGGCGGTGATCATCGAAACACGTATGCCGGGATATCGTTCCTTCACAACCCTGAGCAGGTCAAGGCCGGTGATGCCTGGCATATTAATATCCGAAAGGATGCAGACGACATCCGGAGGACTCACCTTTTGCAGATAGTCGAGCGCCTCTTCCCCCGAAAAGGCATAGCAGAGTTCGACTTTTCCGTCCTTGACTTCCTTCCGGAACTGCTGTCGGAAAAGGATTTCCACGTCGCGTTCATCATCGACGATCATGATCTTCATGCGGCGTCTCCCTTTAAGGCATCCAGGTTGCGTGGTATTGAAATGACGAACTCCGTGTACTCACCCTCCTTCGAGTCGACCCTGATCTCCCCGCGATGTTCCTGCGTGATGATATCGTACGAAAGCGACAACCCGAGCCCCGTGCCCGAGCCTGCCGGTTTGGTGGTGAAGAATGGATTGAAGATCTTCTCGCGGATCGCAAGGGGAATCCCGTTCCCGTTGTCCCGGATCCGGATTTCGATGTTGCCGGCCATCAGCTTCGCGCTGACCCGCACGACGGGCGAAAAGCCGTTCTTCGCATTCTTGCGCTTGTCGTTGGCGGCGTAGCAGGCATTGTTCACGATGTTCAGAATCGCGCGGCTCAGGTCCTGCGGCACCACGCTCACCTTGCCGATCGACGGGTCAAACTCGGTCTCGATCTTCACGTTAAACGACTGATCCTGTGCGCGCATGCCGTGATAGGCAAGATTCGTATACTCTGCCAGCAGGGCATTGAGGTCGGTCTCCTGGCGCTCGCCGGCCTTCCCCCGCGAATGGAGCAGCATCCCACGGACAATACTGTCGGCGCGCTTGCCGTGGTCATTGATCTTGGTGACATTCTGCTCCAGATCATTCAGCAGGCTTTCGATCTCCAGCGCACGCTTGGGATCGACCCGGTCCCGCTCCGCATGCAGCTCCTTCCGGAGATCCTTCGTCAGGTCGTGGGAAAGGACGGAGAAGTTGGTGATGAAGTTCAAGGGATTCTTGATTTCGTGGGCGATGCCGGCGGTGAGCTGTCCGAGCGATGCCATCTTCTCCGACAGGATGAGCTGGTTCTGGGTCTCCTTCAGGTTGGAGACCGTCTGCTGAAGTTCGCCCGTCCGCTCCTGCACGATCTTTTCAAGCTCTGCCTTTCTCCTCTTCAGGTTTTGCGTCCGGTAGAAATAGAACGTTGGGCCGCCGGTGAGGAAGACGAACCCCAGGAGGCCGATGAACCAGGCGGTCTGGTAGAAATGCGGCTGGAGCACAAAGCTCACTGATGCGCCCGCCTCGTTCCAGATCCCGTCGCTGTTGGCCGCGATGACGCGGAACCTGTACTCGCCCGGGTCCAGCTGCGTAAAGAACGCCTCGCGCCGTGATCCCGCATCGACCCATCCCTCGTCGAGTCCCTCGAGCCGGTAGCGATACCGGACTTTTTCCGAACCGACGAAGCTGATTCCGGCATAATGGAATTCGAAGCGCGACTTCCCGGCCGGAATGCGGACCTCCCCCGCCGTGGGCTGCCGTTCCCCTTCCACGATGAATTGGTCAACCACAACAGGAGGCGGGACTTCGTTGATCCGGATGTCGGCAGGATTCACGATGACAATCCCCTTCACGGTGACGAACGTGAGCCTCCCGTCATGAAGTCGCCACCCGCAAGGGAAAAACCCCCCGTTGCCTTCGCGGCTCTCCATGCCGTCCGCGCTCCCATACACGCTGCACGTGACAGACTTCGCTTTGCCGTCCAGGACGTCGTTCAGCGCCTGTCGGCTGACCCGGTAGACCCCCCGGTTGCACGACATCCAGAGATACCCGGCGTCATCGGGGAGAATCGTGTACACGTTGTAGTCAAAGAGCCCCTCCCGGGGAGTGACATTGGCAAACGTCCCGTTCTTGTACCGATAGAGTCCTGCGTTTCCGGAACCTATCCAGAGCACCCCGTCGGGATCCTCGTAAAAGGTCATCCCCCAACGTGCGCCCCGCCCCCAGTTGACGGCCTCGATCGCGCCATTTCTGTACCAGTAGAGTGTTGATTGCGTGGCGACCCAAATCGCACCGTCACGCGATTCAAAGAGACCGCCGATAAAATCCTGGTTGAGGGTGGACCCGGGACGCGTCTCTCCGAGCATCGTGAATTTTCCCCCCTTGTAGGAAAGCAGCTTTGGCCCCGAACCGATGAGCCAGTCCCCCGACTTTGTCAGGAGAAACGTTCCTCCGCTGATGTCCGGCGTGCCGTTGACCGTTTTCGAGAGGGTGACGATCTTCCCGTTTTCCATCCTGTAAAGGCCGCGGGATGACCCGATCCAGAGTGCCCCGGCACCGTCCACTGCGAGTGCCCGCGTATCCACCAGGTGGGGTTCCTTTGGGGTGTCAAAGTGGGTGATCTTCCCGTCCTTGACCCGGTTCAATGCGCCGAATCCTGTCCCCGCCCAGATCGCCCCGTCGCGATCTTCGGTGACCGACTCTACATTGTCGTCGCTCAGCCCGACGCGCGTGGAATATGTGACGAACTTCTCGTCGCGGAACCGGTCCACGCCTCCGCCAAACGTGCTGACCCAGATGCTCCCCTCGCGATCGATGAGCATTTGCTGCACGGCATTGTCAGAGAGTCCGTCGGATCGCTGGAACTTCTCATATCTGCCCGCCGCAAACCGCGCGATACCTTTGCCGGTGCCGAGCCACAGGCTCCCCTCACGGTCTTCGTGGATCAACAGAATGTCGTTCTCATCCTGGTCTGACGACGCCGTATACCTGGTGAATCTTCCGTCCGCAAACGAGGTGAGGCCGCCCCGCGTGCCGAACCAGAGAGTGCCTCTTGCATCCTCATACAGTGCATTGATGAAGGGATCCGCGAGCTGCGATTTCTTGTCGAACCGCTCAACCTTTCCGTCGCGGTAGGCAAGCAGGTGGGTCCTCGTGTTAAGCCAGATCGTCCCGTGCCGGTCTTCGTAACACGTGGAAAGGGCGTTCACATTCAAGAACGACGTGTCCGGGAATTGCGCCTGCCCGGTCATTCTCTCCAGCTTCCCGTCATGCAGCCGGGCGAGGCCGCGCGGCGTCCCGATCCAGAGATATCCCTTGCTGTCGCAGGTGAGCCCCCTAATCGTGTCGGCGGGAAGGCCGTCGCTAACCCTGTATGACCGCATGCCGTCCGCCCGGTGTTCCCAGAGCCCGCCCCGCGTGCCGACCCAGGTCGTCCCGTGCCCGTCAATTTCCCAGGTTGTCGGCGTGTTGTTGGGAAGCCCGTTGCTCGTGTCAAAACGTGTGAATTTTCCGCCCGCATATCGGACAAGACCCACATCGATGCCGACTGGCCTCATCCAGAGCGCGCGCGTGCTGTCTTCCTTGAGCCTGACAATCCAGGAAGCGGGGAACTCGGGCGTGTTGGTCCGGTCGAAGACGGTGAATTCCATCCCGTCAAACCGGGCGACACCTTCCTGCGTCGCGAACCAGATATACCCGTCGCGGGTCTGAAGGATTTCCGAGGCGGAGTTCTGCGGGAGCCCTTCCGCCGCAGTCCAGATCTGGTGAACGTATTGCTTGATCGATTTCCGCTGCGCGAGTCCTGTCCCGGCCGCCAGGCACAGGAGCAGCAAAAGGACAAGCGATGTCCAGCGGCGCGAAAATAAGGTCGCAGTCATCCTCATGGGATGGGCTTTCTGATGGTGTGTGAATCCTTGAACGGTCGGTAGAAATGAGGGAATCCGGTTCGCTGAAGGCATCGCGAAGTATTCAGGGAAGCAGACGAACCCGGACATCGGGAGGCAACATCCTCTAAGAAGAGAAAGAACAGTGATCAGCGAGCCAATATATACGCAAAGACGACGCCACTGTCAAGGCGTTCTTCGCGGTGGCACGGGCCAGGATGTAGTGGGACGGGCGTCCCGCCCGTCTGACCTTGCTAATCTGGGTAGTGGCACGGGCGTCCCGCCCGTCTAACCCCGCCCCCGCTGATTCCAGCGGTTGTTCGTGCTTGCTTTTTGTCATCCCCCGACATAATTTCCCTCTCTTGTTGTGTTGGCGCGCGTCCCATCCTTCCTTCCGGATGGCCGCCGCTATCCGACCTGTACCGGTTTCTCTATCCGCTGTCCGGTATCTCCTATTTCCCGCGGTTCCGCGCGACACCCTGATCATGGGCACTCTTCATAGGAGACTCACCAATGCGCTTCGCACTCAAAATCGCTTTTGGCATCTTTATCGCTTCTGCCGCATTCGGGCAGGAGAACCCCCTCTGGCTCCGCTACCCGGCTATCTCCCCCGATGGGCAGACCATCCTCTTCTGTTATAAGGGAGATATCTACACCGTCCCGTCGACAGGCGGCGCGGCTGTCCCCCTGACCCTGAGCGAATCGTACGAGTTCGCCCCCGTCTGGAGCCACGACGGCAAGACCGTTGCCTTCGCATCGGATCGTTACGGGAATTTCGACGTGTTCGTCATGCCGTCGACAGGCGGCGAAGCCCGGCGGTTGACCTTCCATTCTGCGCGCGAGGTGCCAGGCTCATTCACCGCCGATGACAAATCGGTTCTCTTTTCCGCTCACCGGCAGGCCCTGGCAAGCAATGTCCAGTTTCCCACCGGCATGATGAGCCAGCTCTACAGCGTGCCGGTGGCGGGAGGGCGCCCGCTCCAGGTCCTCCCCGTTCCCGCGCTCGATGCTACCGTAAACGGAGCGGGCGACAAGCTGATCTATCATGACATTAAAGGATATGAAAGCGATTGGCGTAAACACCACACATCTTCTGTGACCAGGGATATCTGGGTCTATGATTTCAAAAAAGGGACATACACACAGCTCAACCAGTTTCCGGGAGAGGACCGCACTCCTGTCT
>JBGPYM010000087.1:0-11296 GCA_041493205.1 Bacteroidota bacterium | reverse complement strand
TTCATGCCGACCGATGCAGGAAACGCCTCGAGAACTTCACGGAGGGAGGGGATCCCCTCGCCGCGGAATCTGCGTGCATACCATCCGCCCGCGTCATACCGCCGGATCTGGTCGTAGGTCAGTTCATGCACGCGGCCGGTGCCGTCGGAAGTGCGTCCCAGCTTGCGGTCGTGATGCACCACCAGCACCTGATCCCGGGTCAACCGGACGTCAAACTCCAGCATGTCCGCCCCGGCATCCACCGCCATACGGAATGCCGCCATCGTGTTCTCGGGAGCCGATCCGGAGCTCCCCCGGTGCGCCACCACCAGGGGATGATGTTGGCGAGGGGCGTTCACCCGGCATCCCGAAGCAACACCTTGATTTCACGATTGACCACGTCAATGGAGCCGGTGGCATCCACGCTCAACACCACCCCGCTGGTCTGGTAATAATGAATGACGGGGGCGGTTGTTGAGTGGTACACTCTGAGCCGCTCACGGATTGTGGTTTCCCGATCATCGTCGCGCTGGATCAGAAGCGTACCACAGTCGGGACAGGGAGCGCCTGCCGCGACACGATCCACTTCTGTATTGAAGATACGGCCGTCCTTCGGACAGACGACGCGGTTGGAAAGCCGCTGGATGATCTCCTCGTCGTCCGCCACGAATTCGACAACCTTGAAATCGCGGATGCTCAGGTCTTCAAAAATCCGTGCCAGCGCCCGCGCCTGCGGGAGGGTCCGCGGAAACCCGTCGAGGATGAAGCCGCGGGACGCCGGCGGCGACGCCAGGCCCTCGCGTACGAGTCCGATCATGACTTCGTCCGGAACAAGGGCGCCCGCATCGATGATCGCCTTCGCCTGCTTCCCCAGTGCCGTCCCTGCCGCGACGGCGGCACGGAGGATATCGCCGGTGGAAATGTGCAGGATGCCGAACTCCTCTGCAAGCAGCTTCGCCTGCGTCCCCTTCCCCACTCCCGGCGGACCAAACAAGAGTAGTCGCATGAGCGGTGGATCTCTGGTAATTATGACTGTTCGTGGTGAGGGTCGTTCAGGCGTCCACCGCCTGCCGGGCGGCTGTTTCCCTCCTGCGCCGTTCTGTGGTGACCGCGAGCTGTCCGCAGGCCGCGTCGATATCCTCTCCCGCACTGCTCCGCACCATGACGGTCAGATCTGCGGCGCGGAGCTGTTCCACAATCTGCTCCGTCCGCGGTGAAGGACGAAGCGACGCGGCAAGCCCCGACGGCGACGTGAACGCTATGGAATGGAACGGGATGACATTGATTTTGCTCGGCACCCGCCGCGCCAGCGCGACGAGGCGATCGACCTCCCGCCCGGAATCATTCACGCCGTCAAAAAATATGAACTCGTACGTAACCGGTTGACGCGTGTATCGGTAGTAATGCTCGATCGCCTCCATGAGCACGCCCAGCCCGAATTTCCTGTTGATCGGCATCAGGCGGGAGCGGGTCTCATCCAGCGCACCGTGCAGCGAGACCGCAAGCTTGAACCGGCGGCGCTCATCACCCATCTGGCGGATCCGGTCGGCCCGGCCGGCGGTCGAGATCGTGATGCGCCGTGCCGCAATCCCCGCCCCCGTCGCAAGGAGTGTCGCGGCCGTCATCACGGGCGCGTAGTTGAGCAGCGGCTCCCCCATCCCCATGAACACGACGTTCGTGATCGTTCGCCCGGTGGCGCGCGTTGCTTCGAAGACCTGGCCGACGATCTCCCCCGCGGTCAGATTCCTGCGGAAGCCCATAGTGCCCGTGGCGCAGAACGCGCAGTCGAGCGGACACCCCACCTGCGTCGAGACGCAGAGCGTGAGGCGCTTCTGCTCTTCCTCGCCCGATGCCTCCCGTCCCCGGAATGCCGACGAGGGGGGGATCAGCACGCTTTCGACCTGTAAGCCGTCCGCGAGGTCAAACAGGAATTTCGTCGTCCCGTCGCGCAGCGACGTCTGCCGGCCTCCCGTGCGGACGCCGGTGATCTCCGCTGATTCCTCGAGACGGCGGCGGAAATCCTTCCCGAGGTCGCTCATCGTGCCGAACGCGGCCGCCCGTTTTGTATAGAGCCAGGTGAAGAGCTGTTTGCCGCGGTACGCCGGTTCTCCCAGCGCCACCGCCACCGCCGCCAGCTCTTCCCGTGTCAAACCGAGAAGATTGCTCTTCGCCACGCGCGCCATGGAGCAATTTACGAAAGAACTCCCCCTCCCGCAAGCCGCGCGGGGCTCATGAAATACAAAAGCCCTCCCGGACTCCCGGGAGGGCTTCTGCCGGCGTCGCCGGACGATCAGAGGTGGCCGTACGCCTGCACGTAGGCGGCCACGGTGACAGAGCAGCCCGTGGGTACGGGTGTGGTGGTCACGCTCCCTGCGCCAACAAGGACGATGGACCTTCCCTGTACCACGGCGCTGACGAGCTCATTGATGCCCGCCTGGTTTCGGGTGATCAGCCGGGAGGTCAGGAGCGATTGGGGCGTGTTGAATGCCGTCCATGCACCGTTGTATGTGAAGAGCAAGGTGCCGTTCACAGTCACGCTTCCAGAGCAGGTACCGAGATTCGGGCCTGCGGTCGATACCCTGATGTCATAGACCGACGCCCCGGTGAGCGTGTAGCTGTTATCGTAGAACGTTGCGGGATTGAACGTTGCGGTACCCCCGTAATTCGGACTGTTGCCTGCGTTGATGTTATATGTGCCGTTGAACGGCTTGAGATTGAGGGCGATCGTAAACGCGTCGGTCACGCAGTCGAACCCCATCAGGGGTATCGCGGCGATCGCCAGGAATGTCAGTATGCGCACCTTCATGTGAGTGCTCCTGATTCGTTAAAAGTATCGTGGCCTCGGTGATGATCCGGACAGAGGCGGTCAGCCCCCGAATCCGATCCCCGCGGAAAAGTTCGTTACGGATCCGAAATTCGCATCGCCGAAAAGGTGGAAGAATCCCAGGCCGAGATCGAGTCCGAGCATGAAACGGAACGAATTCGCTCCGTCGAGATCGACGCTGATCGAGGTCGGGTTTGCGCCCGTTGATGTGTAGCCAATTTTCATGGTGCTCTTCTCCCACGCAAGCCCGCCGTACAGGGTCAGGATGGAAAAGGACTTGCTGGCGTCGACGCCGATTGAAAGAGCCGACACATCGATGAGATCGCCGAAGGTGAACTTGCTGTAAAACACATGACCGGCCACATCAAACGGAATGACGGGCAGATACTGGCTCACGCTGTGCTGCGCGCCGATGCCCCAGAGGGTCGCCTTCGGCAGACCGCCCACTTCGGGCGTCGCGATGAACCTGATGGCCGCACGCGTGCCGAAAAAGTCCCCGATCGTCAGCTGCGGCGCCGCAGTCGGGAAAAATGATGTGTTGAACACGCCGTCCGAACCGCGGTACGTGAGAAGCGTGTTCTGATCGGTCACCACAGACCCTTTGCCGCCGAAGATTGTTGCCGTTTCGAATGTGGCAGGGGTAAACCCCGTGGGCGCATTCGCAGTATACGTCTTCTGCTTGTCCCCGACCATCGAAGCCATTCCGACGATATCCAGCCGGATGTGGAACGCTGCCTTTTCAATGGACGCTCCGCGGAAGAACCCCGCGTTGAGGTTTGCGCCAAAGAGGTCTCCGATCGGCTGGATATACCCCTTGACCTGCTCTGCTCCGTACTGCTGGAGGGCTTTCTCGACGTCGGACTGCGCGAGACCGACCTGCACCGCCAGAAGGAGCATGCACACCGCGCACACGATCAGAGCCGGGCGCGGAAATCTCCGCAATGACTTCATGGTGCCTCCGTTAAGTTGATGGATTGGGGAAACTCTGTGTAGCTGGGGTTGGTTATTGCCCTGATTGTAGGAAATTACCAGAGAAAGAACAAGGGGATGTATCCCCCATCACACGTCCGGTCACCGGGGCCGGGGCACCTGCCGTGATGGTCGCAGGCGCATTCGCGATTATACCCCCGACTTCAACGAATCAAGCACACTTTGCATGTCTGCAGGCAGTTCTGAATCGAGGTCGACGCGGAGCTTTGTGACCGGGTGGATGAAGGTGATTGTCTTGGCGTGAAGCGCCTGCCGGGGCATCAACGCGAGCAGGCGCTGCACATCGGCCTTCTGCCGCGCCGTCCCCGGTCCCCAGACCAAGTGGCGCCCATTGTAAGTCGGATCCCCGAACACGGGGTGATGAACGTGCGCGAGATGTACCCTGATCTGATGCGTTCTCCCCGTGCGAAGCTTCAAACGCAGCAGGGAGAGATATTCGAACTGCTCGATCACCGTGTATTCGGTGGCGGACGCCTTCCCGCCCGCGACCACGGCCATTTTTTTCCGGTCCGACCGGCTTCTTCCCAGATCGGCCTCGATCAGCCCCGAACGCTCCTTGAACCGTCCCCACACGATCGCCATATACTCCCTGCTGATCGTCCGCCCGGCGAATTGCCGGGCAAGCATGGCGTGGGCCTCGTCGTTCTTTGCCACGACAAGGAGCCCGGAGGTGTCCTTGTCCAGCCGGTGCACGATCCCCGGCCGCGTCGGGTCATTGAGCGAGGAGAGCGACCGGCAGTGGTACAGCAGTGCGTTGACCAGGGTGCCGGTTCTGTTGCCGTACGCGGGGTGGGTGACCATGCCGGCAGGCTTGTTGACGACCAGCACGGCATCGTCTTCGTACACGATGGAAAGAGGGATGGGTTCCGGGAGGGCATCCTGCGGCGGCGATCCCGGCAGCGTCACCCGGATGACTTCACCGGGAGCGACGCTGTGGCTGGGTCGGACCGGACGCCCATCCACAAGCACGGCGCCCGTGCGGATCGCCCTCTGTACTTTGTTGCGTGTGGCGTTGCCGACATGATGAACCAGGAACACGTCGAGGCGTTCTTTCTTCTTCCCCGGCGGAACGATGATGTCCCATGTCATCATTGAAGCGTCTTCTGTCTGCACCCCTGCTACGGGATGTCGTTCTGCGAGCGCGCCTTTTCCCCCTCCGGGGTGTCTGTCCTGTAGTCCTGCAGGAGCGGCGTATCGCGTGCCTCGCCGGGTGCGCGGTGATAGACGAGGAGGAGCACAACGCCGAGTGTCACCGCCGCATCGGCGAAGTTGAAGACCGGCCACCGCGTGAGCTGGTAACCGAGGAAGTTCACATCAAAGAAGTCGACATCGATGAAATCCACCACCTTGCCGTAAAACACCGGCGCATCGCCGTACAACAGGCCGTAGAACACGCGGTCGATCAGATTGCCGACGGCGCCGCCGAGTATCATTGCGAGGGAAATGCGAAAGCCGATCGACTCTTTGCGGGCTGCATACAAATACACGACGATTGCGACGCTGGCCGCGATGGAAAAGAGCGAAAAGAACAGCTTGCCGCCGATATCGATGCCGAACGCCATACCGGGGTTTTCAATGTACGTCAGCCGCAGAAAATCTCCCAGCACCGCATGGCTCGAACCGTACGGCACGCCGGGGCAGGAGATGCCGAGCGCGGGATGGGACACTCCCTTCACGAGCATCTTGCTGACCTGGTCCGCCACAATGATGCACAGGGACAGAATCAGAACTCTCACGCTTATTTCCCCACTTTCTTCCGTGCCAGAGCAATCCTGCCCCGCTCGCACGGCATGCCCGTGTTTTTGTATTCCGCGCATGTCTGCGCCGTGGGAACCGCCTCGAGACGCTCTTTCGGCACGAGGAGGCTGCACGTCTTGCAGATGCCGTACGTTTTCGATTCGATCCGGGTCAGTGCATCGTCCAGCTGATTGACAAACTTGCTCCCCCGCGACGCGAACAGAAACGTCTTTTCCCTCTCCATCGCATCCGTCCCCTGTTCCATATGCAGGGAGTAGTTGGAGCTTTCGCTAATGTACTCTCCGGTGGTCACGTCCATCATGCTTTCCTTCAGGGAGTCGAGCTCCTCCACCGTTTCCTTCCGTTTGGCAAGGATCAGCTCCTTGAAATACTTGAGCTCCTCGGCCGAATATGCCTTCGGCGCAGCAGCGACCTGCGCGAGCAGTTTCGCAGCTGCCGCCCGCCGGGGAGCCGATTTTTCCCTGATCGCCGCCGCTTTCTTCAGGTTCGCCTTGGCCTTCTTGATCTGTTTCGACCGGGCTGCGGTCTTCTCTTTCATGATCTGGACCGTGTTCCTGACAACCCCCTTCGACCCCTTCTTTGCTGCCATTGCCGTCTCTGCTCCTTGATTGACGATGGTTACATCGCTGCACGGCGGGTGATACCGACCGTGACGTTCTCGCCGTTCAGCTCGAATGTCGCGGTGTGCGTCCCGTCGTTTCCCGCGGCGGAAAGTTCCTCCGCCAGCGTCTCGTTTTTGATGTATGCGCTCATGGCCGTCAGCACGCGCGTCATCGCCTCCGACGCGCGGAACGTGATGGTGATGCGGTCCGTGACCGCAAAGCCCGCATCCTTCCGCATGTTCTGTACGCGGCTGACGAATTCTCTGGCGGTTCCTTCTGCGACGAGTTCATCCGTCAGCGCGGTGTCCAGCGCCACCGTGAGTGTGCCGTCGGATCCGACAAGCCACCCTGCGAGCTCCTCGCGCAGGATTTCCACGTCCGCCGGGCCGATCGTGACCGTGGATCCGTTGACGCTCAGCAACACGGAGCCGGCTGATTCAAGCTCGCGGAGTTCCTGGGGGGTCATCGCACCGATGCGTGCGGCAACCTGCTGGACCGACTTTCCGAATTTCGGCCCGATTGATTTGAAGTTAGCCTTGGCCCGCTTCTTGACGAGACCTGAATCGTCCGTGACGTATTCCACCGCCTTCACGTTGATCTCGTCACGGATGACGTCTTCCATTTGCTGCACTTCCGCCCGCTCGTGCTCCCCCGCGATCGGCAGGATGATCCTTCGTAGCGGCTGCCGCACCTTCAGGTTGGCCTTCATCCTCATGGCGCGGACGAGCATGACAATTTTTTCCGCGCGTTCCATACGCTGTTCCAGTGCCGTGTTGATCGCCTCGGGCACGGCATCGGGCATCAGGGCGAGGTGGACCGATTCGACATCCTCGCGCCCGGTCACCGTGTTCAGGTTTCTGAACAGCTCCTCGGCGAGAAACGGAGCACAGGGCGCCATCATCTTGACCACGCCCATCAGGCATTCATACAGGGTCTGATAGGCGGCCGTTTTGTCGCTCCCGGTTTCGTTCTTCCAGAAGCGTCTGCGATTCCTTCGAACATACCAATTCGAGAGCTGATCAATTGTGAAGTCGCTCACGCTCCGCGCCGCCTTTGTCACGTCATAGGCATCCATGAACTGCCGGTAGCGCAGAATCTGCGAATTCAGCTCGGAAATGATCCAGCGGTCAATTTCCTGCCGCTCCTCGAGCGGCACCGGGGGTCCGGCATACGAAAACCCGTCAATGTTGGCATACATCGCGAAGAACGCATACGTGTTCACCAGCGTGCCGAAAAACCTTCTCTGAACCTCCGCAAGCCCCTCCTCGGAAAACATGGTCGGCCGCCATGGCGGACTGGTTGTCAACAGGTACCAGCGCGTCGTGTCTGCCCCGTAGGTTGCAAGAGTCGTGAAGGGATTCACCGTGTTCCCCTTCGACTTGGACATCTTTTGGCCGTCCTTATCGAGAATAAGCTCGTTGACCATGACGGTCCTGGAGGCGGGCTGGCGGAACAGGAACGTGCCGATGGCATGCAACGAGTAGAACCACCCGCGGGTCTGGTCGATTCCCTCGTTGATGAAATCGGCCGGGTAGCGGCTCCCCGTGTCGATGTACTCGCGGTGTTCAAACGGATAGTGCCACTGTGCGAAGGGCATCGCCCCGGAGTCGAACCAGACATCGATGAGCTCCGGCGTCCGTCGCATGGTCCCTCCGCAGTCGCACCGGAAGGTCACGTCGTCCACGAACGGCTTGTGCAGGTCGAGCGGCTCGCGAACACCCTCTCCCGTACGGTACTCGGCGATGCTCCCCACGCATTTCAGGCGCCCGCACGCTTCGCAGACCCAGAGGGGGAGCGGGGTTCCCCAGAACCGGTCGCGCGACAGCGCCCAGTCCTTGTTTTCTTCCAGCCAGTTGCCGAACCGGCCCTCCCCCACTTCCTTCGGGACCCAGTTGACCTGCTTGTTCAGCGCGATCATGGTGGCAGCGTACTTCGTGGTGCTGAGGTACCATGAGTCCCGGGCGTAGTACAACAATGGCGTCCCGCACCGCCAGCAATGGGGGTAGCTGTGCGTGATGGTTTCCTTCTTGTACAGGATGTGCCGCTCTTTCAGCACGCGGATGATATCGGCGTCGGCATCCTTGACGAACTTCCCGGCAAAGTCGGGGACATCGCTGCCGAATTCGCCGCTCTTGTTCACCGGATGAAGCGTGGGAAGATCGTACACTTTCGACGTCTGATAGTCATCTTCTCCGTACGCCGGCGCCATGTGCACGATCCCGGTGCCGTCTTCGGTCGTCACAAACGCCGCTTCGACGACGTAGAACGCCTTTTTGTCCACGGGATGGTAGTTGAAGATCCGCTCGTATTCCATTCCCGCCAGCGAGGATCCCGGGAACCGCTCGAGCACCGCCGCCTCGCCGTCCAGAACGCCCAGTCGCGCTTCCGCGAGAATGAGCTTCTCTCCCTTGTGCTCCACTTTCACATAGGTCACTGCGGGAGACACCGCGAGCGCGACATTTGCGATGAGCGTCCACGGTGTGGTCGTCCAGACCAGGAACGAGGTGTCCTGCGACCCCTTTACTTTCATCCGGACATACACGCTCGGATCTTTGACATCGTCGTAGCCGAGCGAGACCTCGTGCGATGAGAGGGGCGTTTCACACCGGGGGCAGTACGGTTGAATCTTGTACCCCCGGTACATCATCCCTTCGTCAAAGAAACGCTTCAGCGCCCACCATACCGATTCGATATATTCGTTCTCAAACGTCACATACGGGTGGGTCATGTCGACCCAGTATCCCATCTCCTCGGTCATCCGTTCCCAGTCCGATTTGTATTTCCAGACCGACTCCCTGCATTTCTTGTTGAAGGCGGCAACGCCGTACCGGAGGATTTCCTCCTTGTGTTTGAATCCCAGTTCCTTTTCCACTTCAATCTCCACCGGCAGGCCGTGTGTATCCCAGCCGGCTTTCCGGAGCACCTGCAATCCGCGCATGGTCTGGTACCTGCAGACCAGATCCTTCAGCGTCCGCGCCATGACGTGATGGATACCAGGCCGCCCGTTTGCGGTAGGCGGACCTTCATAAAATGTAAAGCCCGGTTTCCCCTCGCGCGCCGTGATGCTCCTGGCAAAAATATCCCGCTCCTTCCAGAAGGAGAGGATTTCCTTCTCCATGGAAGGATAGGATATTTTGTCCGTCAGTTCCTTGAACTTCATCGCCCCAGTCTTTCTACCACGCCTTTCATGATTGCCGTCAGGTGCGGCTCGGTCTTTCCGGCCACCGCGATGATCTCTCCGACATCTGCCGGCTGGAGCGCATCGGGGAAGCACTCATCGGTGATGATGGAGAATCCAAGAACGCGGATCCCCATGTGGTTCGCGACGATGTTCTCGGGCACGGTGGACATGCCGACCGCATCCGCCCCGATGAACCGGAGGAAACGGTACTCGGCGCGTGTTTCCAGATTCGGTCCGGGGACGGCAACAAAGACGCCGCGTTCGACCCTGATCCTGAGCTCCAGGGCAGTCTGTTCCGCAAGGGCGATCAGCTCCCTGCTGTACGGCTCCGACATGTCGGGGAAGCGCGGGCCGAGCGCATCGTCGTTCTGCCCGATGAGCGGGTTGTCCCCCTGCAGATTGATGTGGTCGGTGATAATCATGATGGACCCCCGCGAAAACTGGGGGTTCATGCCGCCGGCAGCGTTGGAGATCAACAGGGTTCTCACCCCGAGGAATTTCATGACACGCACGGGAAAGGTCACCTGCTGCATGGAATAGCCTTCATAATAATGAAAGCGTCCCTGCATGGCGACAACGTGCTTTCCGGCCAGCGTGCCGAAAATCAGCTTGCCGTGATGCGATTCCACGGTCGACACCGGGAAGTGCGGTATGTCCCCGTAGTCGATGACGACCTCCGCCTTGATTTCCCGCGCCAGGCCGCCAAGTCCCGTCCCGAGGATGATCCCGATGGGCGGTTCCATCGACGTGCGGGACCTGAGGAATGAAACCGCATCCTCAATGTGCTTGCGAAGCTCGGTCATTGTCGATGTTTTTCAAAATGCTGTCAATTTCCACGGATTCTTTTCCCGTGCCGAGAGAGGAACTGCTGGTGAGGTCTTCGGGCCCCCCCATGTCGAGGGTTTTGAGAAGGTCCAGCTCGGAGCTGAGCAGCACGCGGAGCCGGCCGATCAATGAGTCCTTCCGCGCGGCGAGACGCATCAGCTCGTTGTTGATTTTCGACAGGTTGTTGTTTGCCTGCTCGACGATTTTTGCCGCCTTGGACTCCGCCTCGCGGAGTATCACTTCCGACTCGCGCCGCGCAGACTCATACGTGCGCCCCGTTGCTTCCTGCGCCTGGAGCAGCGTCTGTTGAAGGGTCTTTTCGATCTGCCGGTAATCCTTCAACTGGGTTTCGAGTTCTATGATCCGCTCACGGGCGTCCTTCTGCTGCTTCAGGGCTTCTTCGAGCTCGGCGGCCACCAGTTCCATGAATGTATCCACTTCGACGCTCTCGTAGCCGCGCATCACCTTTTTGAACTCCTGCTTCCGGACATCAAGCGGTGTGAGTTTCATTGGGTCCTCTGTTGGTGATCAGGCTTTGTACGCCTGCCGAAAATGGCAGTTCCGATCCTGATATGCGTTGCTCCCTCCTCGATCGCTACTTCGAAGTCGCCGGTCATGCCCATGGAAAGGTGGCGCATCGTGACATTGGACTGGCCGAGGGAGGCAATCTCCTCTTTCAGCGTTCGCAAGCGCCTGAACATCGGGCGCGACCCTTCCGGGTCAGGGAGAAACGGTCCGATCGTCATGAGACCGGCAATGGTCACATTCTCATACGGAGCGAGGGTTCGGACAAGCGCGAGCGCCCTGTCCGGGGCTATGCCGAATTTCGACTCCTCGCCGGTTGTGTTGACCTCAACGAGGCAAGGAACGGTGCGGTGTGCCAGTGCGGCGCGGCGGTCAATTTCCCTCACCAGCGATTCCGAGTCTACCGCGTGGATCATCTGAACCCAGTCGGCAATGTATTTTACCTTGTTCGACTGGAGATGGCCGATGAAATGCCACCGGACATCTTCGCCTGCCAGGTCCGCCTTTTTGTCGAGGAGCTCCTGAACGTAATTTTCCCCGATGTCGGCCGCGCCGGCATAGAGCGCTTCGCGGACCGCCCCGACCGGGAAGGTCTTCGCGACAGCCACCAGT
>JBGPYM010000328.1:0-3025 GCA_041493205.1 Bacteroidota bacterium | reverse complement strand
GAAGTCCGTCTCCCGCGGCTCGATGAGGTACCGCCCGCCCTTGTGAAAAAGGAACAGATTGATCGATTTCGTCTTCACCTGCGCGTGGTACCGTTGTTCGAGTTCGGCGCTCCGGGTGATGACCAGTTGTGAAATCGCGGGGTATTCCTCGAGTTCTCTGACGAACAGAGGGGAGAGGATCTTCTTGAGACGCGGTTCATTGGGCGAAAGGAACACGAGCCCCTGGCCGCTGAACATGCGGTTCATCCAGGTGCCGAACGCATGGTTGAACGTATGCCCGCCTGCGTAGGACTCCTGCAGGGCAGGGAGAATCTGTGAAGTGAATTCGGTCTTTCCAAGCGCTGCTTCCAGCGAGGCGTAGGTGGCGGCGAGCGCATCGTCCAGGACAAGTTCCCCGACAGCCCCGACGTTCCTTTCCGGCATCGTGCCCCCGGGGAGGTAGGTCACCCTGACAAGGTTGTTTTCCTGGTCAAGGACCCCTGCGTTGTTCATTTCGGCGAAGTCGTGGTCTTCCCCTTCGATCCAGAAGACGGGGACAAAATCCTTCTTCGGGTATCGCAGCTTGAGCTTCTCGGCAAGCCGGATCGTCGTGATGGTCTTGTACACCGTGTAGAGCGGGCCTCCGAACAGGCCTACCTGCTGGCCGGTCACGACCGCATAGGTGGTAGGTTTGGCGAGAAGGTCAATGTTTTCCAGCGTGCGGGGGGAAGCTCCCAGGCGGGTGTTCTGTTCCCGCATGACCTCGACCAGCGTCGCGCGGTCGTGCTTTCTCCGGTCAATGGCCGTAAGGACTGACTCGAAGGACTCGTTCTCCCGGAAATTCCCGGGGAAAAACTGTTTGACGGCATCGTAGCGGTCTATGTAATCATAGAACAAATCCGAGTATCCCCCGGCCGAAGGAGGGATCTGCCGGTAGTCGAGCCATTCCATGAGTTGGTGCGCGAGGAGTGCAGGTTGGAGTGAGTGGATTGCGGAGGAATATACTTCAATCACGGGGCAGAAGCAACCCGCGGGTGCCCTGCGTAACTCTCGTAGTACGTTGAAAATATACACACTTTGCGCCGCCGGAGGAGACCTGCCATCAAATGACGGACGGAACTTGTTGACATTCCCATCCGTATTTTGTATTTTTCTTTTCCAGTTCATTGGTATACGGCCGGCGGCCCATTCACGAACATCTGACTCCGTAATTGTTCAATGTTGCAGAGTTCCTGTTCTCTGTCTTTCACCCTGATGGAACCGCTTGACCGCCCTCCGCACGCTCGTCCGTTTTCCCTTTCAACACCGAACTCCCAAAACGAACCGTCGCTGAAGCCGCCTGCCGGTTTCAGGCCGATCATTGTGAGGCATTCCCATGGCCGATGAACAGAGTCTGACCGGCCCGCCCCCTCCTCCCGTCGCTGCGCCGCCTGCTCCCGCAGCGCCGCCGAGGCCTCCTGCACCGGAAGTGCGGAAGCCAAGGCAGGACAAGCCGCCGGAAAATGACATGGGTATCTGGCGCATGAGCAGGAAGAACTTCCTGAACGTCGCCGGCTGGCTTGCATTCTTCACCTTCCTTGCGACCGCGACGATCGGGGCACTCCGCCTGATGGTCCCGCGGGTGCTGTACGAGGCGCCTTCCGCGTTCAAGGCGGGATCGCCCGACGATTACGTGGTCGGCGAAGTCAACGAGAAGTATAAAGACGACTACCGGGTCTGGATTGTGCGCGAAGCGGACGGTTTCTACGCCCTGGCGGCCATCTGCACCCATCTGGGATGTACGCCGCGCTGGCTGCCGGCGGAGAGCAAATTCAAGTGCCCCTGCCACGGAAGCGGGTATCACAAGGACGGTGTCAATTTTGAGGGTCCGACACCCCGGCCGCTCGAGCGCCTGAAGATCACAATGTCGGACGACGGGCAAATCCTGGTCGACCGGAACATAAAATTCCTGTACGAAAAACAGGAATGGTCCAGGCCGGAAGCGTTTCTGAAGTATAACGGATAACGGGAGAGCAATGCTCGGCATACTCGACACCTTGCGCGAGAAGATGCAGAAGACGGAAGTGTACAAGTCCATCTTCCGGCACAACTACCAGGACACACAGCGGAACAGGGCGCTGCAGATCGTCGACAATGTCTTTCTGCACCTCCATCCCGTCCGGATCACCCGCCATGCAACCAACGTCGGATTCACCTGGGGCATGGGAGGGATCACATTCCTTCTGTTCCTCGTCCTGACCGTCACCGGCGTCATTCTCATGTTCTACTACCGCCCCGCGGCGGAGTATGCCTATGACGACATGAAGTACCTGATGAACGACGTCGCGTTCGGGCCGCTGATGCGCAACATGCACCGGTGGGCCGCGCACGCGATGGTCATCACGGTCATGCTCCACATGTTCCGCGTGTTCCTGACAGGGTCGTACAAGCCCCCCCGGCAGTTCAACTGGGTCGTGGGGGTGTTCCTGCTCACGCTGACGCTGTTTCTCAGCTTCACCGGCTACCTCCTCCCGTGGGACCAGCTCGCCATCTGGGCGGTCACCGTCGGGACAAACATGGCGCGTGCGACCCCCCTCCTGGGACATGAAGGACCGTTCGGCCCCGAACTCGGCATGAAGATCGACAACGACGTCCGGTTTGTTCTCCTGGGCGGCACGCAGGTCGGCCCGCCGACGCTCCTCCGTTTCTACGTGCTCCATTGCATTTTCCTGCCGCTCGTCGGTTCCGTCCTCATGGTGGTGCATTTCTGGCGCATCCGGAAGGACGGCGGTATCTCAGGCCCCGATGTTGATGCAAAGAAATTCTAAGGCGAACCACTACTCACTCCGCGGGCGATCATGAACCATCTGCTCAGGATCATCACGAAGCCGGACAATGTCCCGATTGCCGTGATGCTCGTGCTCACCCTCTATTATACCTGGCTTGCCATGGCGCGGGCGAGGAAAAACGACCGGCAGGATCTGTCCGAAGAAGCAAAGCTGAGCGACAAGGTCCAGGTCTGGCCCTATCTCGTCAAGGTCGAATTCCTCGCGGCCCTGCTGATCAT
>JBGPYM010000248.1:0-4483 GCA_041493205.1 Bacteroidota bacterium | reverse complement strand
GTGCGGGATACCTCTGCGCGAATCGCCCGGGCGCGACGTTTCATGTTTTCCGGTCGCCGGGGGCGCGTTCTTCGGACGCGACGTCAGGCTCCCGATGGATGTCTCACGTGATGCAGCAGTGATCTTGGGCCGCATCGCGATCAGATCGGATGACGGGATCCGGGCCGTGGACTCATCGGCTTTCGATCGCGCGTCGGGACGGGCCGCGATGCCGTTCAGGAAGTAGCCGGGGTCAAGGTGCGTGTTGTGCATCTGCGCCTCCACCCGCGCCAGGGTGAAACAGACGACGTTCGCGCCCGCATGGGCATCGCGGATCGCGTTCGTGATCGCTTCGAGCGTCGCACCGGTGGTCGCAAGGTCATCGACAACGAGAATACGGACGTTTGCGGGAAGGCCCGTGGCGTCAAATGTATAGGCACCGCGAAGCTCTTTCTGCCGTGCCGCCCTTCCGGGGAGCGATGTCAGCGCACGGACCTGCGCCACCTTCTGCAGCCGTTCGGGCACATAGGCGGCGCCGCTCGCAACAGCGATGGCCGCACACAACTTGTCGAGCGGCGTCGTTCCGGAGGCCGCGTCCTCCGCGCTTCCGAGGGCGCGGACAATGACATTAAACTGGAGTTCCTTGCTCACCAGCGGGGCCGCCAGCGAGACCCACCGGCTCGTCTGTGGTTCGCATCCATCCTTGAAATCGTGCAACGAACGGGAAATGATGTCCTGATACCCCACGCGTGCGGCGTGATAGTATGCGGCATGGTGGAGCAATTCCAGACCAGGATAACGATTGACAGACTTCAGCAGTGCGATTGATTTGGGTGTGGTGGTCTTCATGCGTGTCATCCCCTTTTCGCCCGCTTATGCGCGGGGATTGCTCACCCTGTTCCGTGCAGAGAGTTTCACGGCGACTTCGTTCAGACGACCCGACGGATTCAGGCCAAAAAGCTGGCAGAGAACGAATGCCAGGACAACCGCGGTGGATGCGTAAATCATCGGGGCAAGACTGCTCAGGGTACTATGCGCTTCGATCATCGTTCGTCCTCAGGTATGTCGCTTCGTGACGTGATCAGGGTTACGCTCACACTGTCTCAACTTCTGCGCCAATCCAAGAATTCCGCGAATATGTGATGGTATCGCACACTTTTGCGTGTGAAATTACGGCGTGAGAATTTTTTACCTGTTGAATGGAGTAACTATTTCCACGAAACCGCGACGCATGGACCAAATTCCGTGCCCTGTATCACATGCCCGAGACAGGAATCATGAGGCATGCCAGTCCTACTTTGCTTTGTTCAACACGAACTCCTATCATGTAGGGTTGTTTCTCTCGCACACGCAACCCTCATGGATCCCACAACCCTCGCAATCCCCGAGGCACGTTCCACTCCCGCTCTCACGCTCACCGTTGTTGAAGGGACATCGGATCCAAAGCGCCATCAGTTCAAGGTAAGCTTCCGCATCGGCCGTGACCCTGAATGCCAGGTGATTCTGAGCGACGTCGCGGTCAGCAAGGTGCACCTGGAGGTCTTTTTTGACAAGGGAAAGTGGTGGGCGCGCGATCTCAACAGCACGAACGGCACGTTCAGCGGCAGGAAAAAAATCACCAAGGCGCCCCTGAGCGGCAACACGAAACTCGTCCTCGGCCGTACCGGGCCGCTCCTGACGTTTGAAGTCGAAGGCGCTTCCGTCGAGGGGGGAATAACCGCTCTCAAAACGATCTTCTCCCCCACCGCGTTTCTCGCAAAATACCTGAAAGACCCGGAGGCACATGACGATGCGGGAGATCAGACGCGCCTCATCCGGCAACGATGGAAATCCGTCGAGAAAAAACAGTCGGCGCGCTACATCAAAATCATCGCGGTGGTCGGCGGGGTGGCAGTCCTCGCTGCAGCGTACGCGATCTACAAGCACCTGCAGGTGGAACGGCAGCAAGCACTGGCGCAGAACGCATTCTATGAAATGAAGGCGCTTGACCTGGCGTACGCCGCCCTCAAACGCCAGATGGTTGCCGCCGGCGGAGACACGACGGCGAAGCCGGCGTTGACCGCCTACTGGGCCAAGCGGGGCGAGTTGACCGAAACGTACGACAAGTTCCTGACCGAGCTCGGCATCTATTCGGAAGGGATGGATGAAAAAGAAAAGTCGATCTACCACGTCGCCAGGATTTTCGGCGAATGCGAGATCGGCATGCCGTCTGATTTTGTGGAGGAAGTCGAGAGCTACGTCGATCTCTGGAAGAAATCTCCGCGCCTGCGGCAGGCGATGGCGCGGGCGTTCGAAAACCACTATCCCTCGCGCATTGCCGATGCGCTGATTGCGCACGACCTTCCACCCCAATTCTTTTATCTCGCGCTGCAAGAGAGCGAGTTCGACTCCACCATTGTGGGGCCTCCCACCCGGTTCGGCATCGCCAAGGGGATGTGGCAATTCATGCCGGGAACGGCAATCGCCTACGGCCTGAAAACGGGTCCGCTTGTGCAGTTCCCCAGGATGGACCCCCGCGACGAGCGCCATGACGTTGAGCGATCAACGATTGCCGCGGCAAGATATATAAGCGATATGTACAACACCGAGGCGCAGGCCTCCGGGCTTCTGGTTATCGCGGGATATAACTGGGGGCACAATGCGGTCAAGACGCTGATCCGCCAGATGCCGGAGAATCCGCGTGAGCGCAATTTCTGGAACTTCCTGACACAGAACCGCGAAAAGATTCCGAAACAGACATACGATTATGTCTTCTATATATTCTCGGCTGCAGTCATCGGCGAAAATCCCAAGTTGTGGGGATTCAACTTCGACGCTCCCTTCCCCCAGAAGCACCAGACCGAGTAAGACACGGCGCCCCATGACATCCCGGTGGACATCGCGCATCGTCGGGTGTGTCGCCCCGTTCGTGCTGTGTCTTCCCCTTGCCCACGGGGAGGATCCCTCATGGTACAGGAAGCTCGACACCTGGCAGAACACGGCGCAGGCGGCCATCGAAGCGCTCAGAGCCGCTCGACCCTCCTCCGGCAGCGCACGGACTGTCACACTCGGACCGTGGTTTGCCATCGGCCCCTTCACGCTTCTGACCAAGGACGGATTTGCCGAGTCGTTCCCGCCCGAACGGGAGTACGCTCCTGACAGAAAATACAGCGACGGCTCGCTCCGGTGGCATCCGGAACCCGCATGGGCGGACGGGACTCCGATCATGTTCCCCCCGACGGACAACAGCGTCATGTATTGCGCGCGCACCGTCACCACCGACAGCGGCGGCATGCTCGCTCTTTCCCTCGGGAGCGACGACGGCATCAAGGTGTGGCTCGACTCGACGCTCATCAGTCAGCATGACGTGTACCGTGGCGTACATCCGGATCAGGAACCGGTCGATGTGACCGTGCCGCCGGGGGAGCACCGGTTGCTTCTCAAAATCAACAACGGCTCCGGTCCGACGGGCTTTTATTTTGCGCTGGCGGATCATGATCTCCGGACCGTCTGGAAGCTCATCGCACGGGATTTCACCTCGCCCCGGGAAGGCGAGGAAATCGCCTGGGAGAATGGAGACAGCATCTGGGCTGCGCGATGGCCCACGGGAGACCGGTCGGCACTCGCGCGCCGCTATGCCGCAGCCACCCTGTTTGATACCCCCGCAGAGCGGGACGCAGCGATCGCGCAGGCTGAGCGCGCGGATTCGCATGCCGCGCTTGCACGCATCCGCACACGCTATCTTGCGGCACATCTCGCGGAGCTCACACCCGTCATCCTCACTCCGAAGTCTCCCGCCAGGCCGAGAATCAACGGACCTGCGGTCCTCGGCGTCCGCCCGGGGCATCCGTTCCTCTATTCGATCCCTGCAACCGGAAGCCGGCCGATGCGCTACTCCGTGCGCGACCTGCCACCCGGCCTCACCGTCGATCCGGCGACCGGGCATATGAGGGGAACAATCCGGCAACAGGGGACGTACACGATGACGGTCGGCGCACGGAACCGGGCGGGAACGGCCAGCCGGGTGATCACCATCGTCGCGGGAGACGCCATCGCCCTCACCCCCCCGCTCGGCTGGAACAGCTGGAACTGTTTCGCTTCCAGCGTCGATGACGCTAAGGTCCGCGCAGCCGCAGACGCGATGGTCAGCAGCGGCCTGATCAATCACGGGTGGACCTACATCAATATCGATGACTGCTGGGAAATCAAGCCGGGCTCCGATGACCCTGTCCTTGCTGGAGAGCCGCGTGCGGTGGACGGGCGCATCACCACCAACAAAAAATTCCCCGACATGAAAGCCCTGGCCGATTACGTCCACGGCAAAGGGCTGAAGCTCGGCATTTATTCCTCCCCCGGTCCGCAGACGTGCGCAGAATTTACGGGGAGTTACAGGTTCGAAAAAGAGGACGCCGCGGCGTATGCGGAGTGGGGAATCGACTACCTGAAATACGACTGGTGCTCCTACGGCTCCATCGAGAAGGAACGGACCGTGCCTGCACTGCAGAAACCATACCGTGTGATGCGG
>JBGPYM010000003.1:0-38969 GCA_041493205.1 Bacteroidota bacterium | reverse complement strand
CTCCAGGTACGACTGAACTACTGGTTTGCCGAACGCCTGTCGCTCTTTGCCCAGGAGGTGAAGTAATGAATCGACGCACGCTGATACTTATCGCGCTGGTGCTCGCCGGTGCGCTTCTCACCGCGGTTGCGCGCAAAACTGCGGCACCGGATAGTTGGACTGAGAACGACGACGCGAAGGCGCTGAAGTTCTCGCACGCGCTGCATATCACCCAGGCAGGGGTGGCATGCGCCGACTGCCACAAGGGTGGACTCACCAGCGCCGCCTCCGCCGACAACCTTCGCCCCACCCATGAAAACTGCAACGGGTGCCACGAAGAGCAGGTTAAAACCACCTGCAACTACTGCCACAGGGATACCGTCGATATCAAGGCGGCGGCCATGCCGGCACGCACCATCCTCTTTTCGCACGCGCAGCACACTGCGATGAAGGGGGTCGAATGCGTCACGTGCCACGCCGGACTCGACAAGGTCGAGCTTGCCGGAACCGCCAACATGCCCGCAATGACCGCCTGTACCTCGTGCCATAACAACACCGCGGCGACCAGCACGTGCGAAGCCTGCCATACCAGCTTCACGAACCTGATTCCGCAGGATCACCTGGTACCGGATTTCAAGAAGGAACACCGCCAGCGGACGCGGCTGGGCGCGCTGGATGTGAGCTGCGCGACGTGCCACACGCAGAATTTCTGCGCCGACTGCCATGGCGCCTCGGCGTTCATCCAGATGGGGAAAAGTGCGCTGATGACCGACCCCGCACCGCGGACGTCCGCGGGCGCGGATGGGCCGCGAACGATGACCCTGCAGATGGTGCACTCCATGAACTACCGGTACACTCACGGCGTCGATGCGAAGGCGAAGACGTCCGATTGCTTTAGCTGTCACTCGGCCCAGACCTTCTGCGCGGAATGTCACGCGGAAGGCGACAACCTCATGCCAGGCGCGCGGCCGGGGTCCCACCTCGGCGCGGGATTCACCACCATCGGGGTCGGGTCAGGCGGCGGTAGCCACGCGACCCTTGCGCGGCGTGACATCGAAAGCTGCATGAGCTGCCATGACGTGCGGGGGGGAGATCCGGTCTGCCTCACCTGCCACGTGGATGCCGACGGCATCAAAGGCACCGACCCGAAGACACATCCGGGCGGGTTTATGAAGGATCAGGAGGATGGATCGTGGCATCGTGATGCAGGGGCCACCTGCTATGCGTGCCACACGGATATGAATGCGCGCCCGTCAGGCGTTGCGGGCAGGGGCTTCTGCGGGTATTGCCACGGAACCAAGTAATGAGAGAGATGACCATGAAAACTAAGATTGTCTTCGCCTGTGCAGGCGCGCTGCTGGCGGCATCGTGCAGCGAGTTGAAAACGGATCTTCCCCTCCCGGTGTCGTCAGCCGTTACGGTGCACGATCCGGGATGGGTCACAGCGGCCGACGCGAATTTCCACGGAAGGTTCCTCAAAACGAAGGCGTGGGACGACGCAGCATGCCAGACCTGCCACGGAGCGAATTTTTCCGGGGGCACCAGCGGCGTGCAGTGCTTTACCTGCCATCCTGCCTTCCCGCATTCAGCGGCGTTTCCCGGCGGACGGCACACGAACTATATGCGCGCCCATAATGATCCGCTCGTGGAGTGCAGGGGGTGCCATGGCCCCGCGTACACCGGCGGGCCGATCGCTGACGTCACCTGCCAGCGTGCGGGCTGCCACGCCGACGCATCAGGCAACCTGAAGTCGCCCGAGTCGTGCAACACCTGTCACGGCAATTTCCGCGCGTCAGCCAGCCTGACGGGCCTTGCGTATCTCCTCTCGGCCGCACCGCCGAAGAGCGTTGCAGGCGATACGTCCACGACGACGTCCGCCGTCGGCGCGCACCAGAAACATCTCGTCACGGGCACGACGGGAAATGCCGTGCGGTGTCAGGAGTGTCACACGGTCCCCGCGTCTGTGAACTCCCCCGGACATATCGGTCCGCTTCCCGCGGATGTCGTGTTTAACGACACGCTTGCGAACCACGTGTCGGGTGACGGGACCGTCAGGCCGGCACCGGCGTACACGGCGCCCACGTGCGCCAACACGTATTGCCACGGGAACTGGAAGCTCCGCAAGGCGACTGCCGTGCGCGCGGTGCCGCCGGTCATCGATCCTACGCTCTTCTACACCGACAGTGTGATGGTGGGCGCCAAGGCGGCACCGTCCTGGAACGCGAACGCATCGGCCGGCCAGTGCTACAGCTGCCACGGCGGATCGCCGGGGAACTACGTTCCCGCCGGACATTACGTCATCACTGACCTCGGCGGATGCCAGGGGTGCCACGGCGATGTCACCGACAACACAGGCAAAATCCTAAACAAGGCCAAACACATCAACGGCTGGGTGGACCTGATCGATACATACGGAGGCCCCCGAAGATTGCAGTAGCACCGGCGCGTAGCGTCTCGTCCCGCCTCTGGCGGGACGGACGTCCTTGCCTGTCCAACGATGCAGTAGGACGGGCGTCCCCGCCCGTCTCACTGTGCATACATAAGGAGACTGTGCGATGACGACAGAGCAGGAGTACTGGGATGCGCTCCAGGCCAAGATCTGCGCCAGGTGCGCAGACGGCAATGGAGAGGGAGGATGTTTGATCGCACCGGGGCGCACGTGCGCGCTGAAAACACACCTGCCGCAGATTCTTGAGGCGGTGAATTCCGTCTACAGCTCCTCCATCGCGCCGTATGAAGAACAGCTCCGGAAAAAAGTCTGCGGCGTCTGCACTGTGGCCGCAGCTGATGGATCGTGCCGGCTCCGTGACGATGTCGAATGCGCCCTCGACCGGTACTTCCCCCTGATCGTTCAGGTCCTCGAGGAAACTCAGCTCCGCCATAGACTGAAGTAGCACCGGCGTCTCTGCCGGTGTCATTTGGTAGTGGCACGGGCGTCCCGCCCGTGTCTTTTGCTAGTAGCACCGGCGTCCCTGCCGGTGGCTCCCCCCCCATTTCCCCCAAATCCTGCCGTTTTCACTCCTGCCAACCCATTCCCAGAGATTGGAAGATTGAGCTCTCGCAAAGGGAAAAGAGGCCCCTTCACGCCCCTTTTCACGCATAAAACCCATGTATTCGTGGCACATATGTTGAACCGTCTGGTACGGGCGAAATAATCGGAGGAAGCAATGTCTGTTCTTGGACATATGAGTGTGTGGTTCAGTCTGGTCGCTGCGGCTCTCTCCGCCTTGCTCTACTTCCGACTGGCTTCCTCTCGGGCAGGATCCTCGGCCCGGCCGCGGCGACTGTTATATCTCTCCGTGGTGGTTGTTGGGTTCGCCTCCGTCCTTCTCCTCGTCCTCCTTCTCCGGCACGATTTCTCAAACGGGTATGTCTATAGTTACAGCGACAGCGCCCTCCCGCTTGCGTATCTGATTTCAAGTTTCTATGCGGGACAGGAAGGGAGCTTTCTTTTCTGGGCCCTCTGCGGAAGCGCGATCGCGCTCGTCCTCCGGGCGGCCGCGCGAAGGCACGGCAACGAAGCACCCGTCATGGCGGTCTACATGACAGTCCAGACGGTCCTCCTTGCCTTTGTCATAGTGAAGTCCCCCTTCCGCTCGGTCTGGGAGATGTTCCCGCAGGCGCCGCTTGCCATACCGGCCGAAGGACGCGGGCTGAATCCACTGCTGCAGAATTTCTGGATGGTCATCCACCCGCCCGTGCTCTTTCTCGGGTTTGCTGCGATGGCCGTGCCGTTCAGCCTTGCGATCGCGGGGCTCTGGAAACGGAGGTACGACATTCTCCCCGCGCAGGCGTTCCCGTGGGTCCTTGGCGGGACAACCGTCCTCGGACTCGGCATCATGCTCGGTGCCTACTGGGCCTATGGGGTCCTTGGCTGGGGCGGGTACTGGGGGTGGGATCCCGTGGAGAACTCCTCCCTGGTGCCGTGGCTCACCGGGATCGCCCTCCTTCACACAATGCTCGCGCAGCTCCGCACTGGTAAATATATGCGGACAAATTTCGCCCTCGCGCTGGTCTCGTTCTTTCTCGTCATCTACAGCACGTTTCTGACACGCAGCGGCATTCTCGGCGACGCGTCGGTTCACTCGTTTACGGATCCGGGGGCTGCAGCCTACTGGCTCCTCCTCGGATCCCTCGGGGCTATCGCTGTTGCCGGCGCGGGCCTCATGATCGCGCGCCGCGCGGACCTCCGGCCGCACCCTGCGGAGGGACATCTGCTTTCCCGGGAGACTTCCCTCGGGGCCGGGACGATGCTCCTTATCCTCAGTGCGGCGGTCGTTGCCTTCGGGACAACGCTACCGATCTTCTCGGCCCTGCGCGTCGAGCCGTCGTTCTACAACGCGACCAACCTCCCGCTCGTGATTGTGATGGGGCTCCTGATCGGACTGAGCCTGTATACCCAATGGGAAACACAGGACGGGGGAGCGACCCTGCAAAGGTCGAGAGTCGGCCTCTTTGCGTCGTTTGTCGTCGTTGCGAGTCTGGCGATTCTGGGAGTCGAGGATGCCGGCGCTCTCGCGCTCATCTTCGCGTCGGTCTTCGCGCTCTTCGTCAACGTGGATATCGGCGTCAGAATTGCCCGGGGTGACCCCCGCTTCCTCGGCGGAAAGCTGGCCCACGCGGGCGTGGCCATTTTCCTTCTGGGCATGATCGCGAGCGGCCGTTTCGAATCGCGGGCGCACGTGACGCTCCCGCTCAATCGTCCGCGCGAAGCGCTGGGACATACCCTCACGTATACCGGATTCGCGCCGACCGCCGACGGGAAGTTCAAATTTCACGTCCGCGTGGAAGGGGACGGGGAGTCGTTCACGCTCGCACCCGTCATGTTTCCGGGAGGCGAGCAGGGAGTGATGCGCAATCCCGACATTGCGACATTTTTTACGCGCGACTTTTACCTCTCCCCGGTTGGTCTCGAAGCTGCACAGGCTGCCGCGGACGGGGAGGCGCTTGGCGGTGGAGAGTCGGGCGGGTCAGGGTTCCGGACCGCCCAGGCCACGCCGGCGCAGCCGGAACGGCTGGTGGTGGAGGCGAGCATAAAACCGTTTATGAGTCTCCTCTGGGGTGGAATGGTTCTGATGATCATCGGATTTGCTCTTGCCATAGTCAAACGTACACAGGAGGTGCAATGGAAAGTGTAGATACCATCAAACTGCCGGGGAACGTGCCGGGAAAGTACTTCACGACGGAGGAATGCGACGGGTGCGCCTACTGCGCGTCGCTGGCGCCGGAGAATTTCGATTTCCAGAAGGACTCCAACACCTATTTTGTTGCCCGCCAGCCGCAATCGGCCGAAGAAGAGGAATTCATGCTCGAAGCGATGGAAGATTGTCCGGTGGACGCGATCCGGTGTCTCACCGATCAAATCGGTAACGACCAGAAATGAGTGTGATGCTCTACAATACACGGCTTGAGATCGGCGGGGAGGACGGAAGCCGCATGGGACGCTCCAGCTTTGATCCGATGACCACGCCCTATGCAGTCGACGAGCGTGAGTATCCCGCCGACGGCTCCCGGGAGGAGCAATTCGCATTTCTCCTGCGCTATGCGATCCTCGCCCCCTCGACGCATAACACGCAGCCGTGGTGGTTTGGGATTACCCCCGAGGGCGTCGAACTCTATGCGGACTATGCGCGGCGTATGCCGGTCGTTGACCCCGGAAACCGCGAGCTGCTCATGAGCATCGGCACGGCGCTCTTCACCCTGCGCGTGGCCGCCGAGCGGTTTGGATTCGACTGCCGGGTAAGCTACAACGAGAGCGGCGACAGCGAACGGCCCCTGGCCTTCCTCTCCCTGAGCCCGCGTTCCTCTGACGCAGGCGGCGATGAGGCATTGATGTCCCTCTTTACAGCCATACCCCGGCGGCACACCAACCGCAACCCGTTCCTCCTCTCCCGCGTGCCCGAATCGCTGCTCCGCCACGTACGGGGTCTGGAAACAGACGGACTCGCCGGGGTGTATGTCTCTTCCGATGGCAGAATCAATACCGGGGTCGCAGAACTTGTGGAAGCGGCCGACCGGATGCAGCTGGCAGACCCCGCCTTTCGCGGCGATTGCGCCGAATGGGTCCGTCCCAACTGGACGAAGAAACCGGACGGCATCACCGGGGCGGCGCTGGGCGTCAGCACCATGGCATCGGCCCTCGGACAGTGGACCACGCGGATGCTGGATGTCAGTGTCATCCGGTCCGCCGCCGACAGGAATCTCTGTATCGAGGCGCCCGGCCTCATCGTCCTGCAGAGCGAAGACACGGTACCTCACTGGCTGGACGCAGGACAGCTCCTGCAAAAATTGCTGCTGACCCTGACACGGGAAGGTCTGCAGCACAGTTATTTCAATATGCCCGTACAGGTACCGGAGCTCCGGGTGCAACTGCGCGCTCTGCTCGGGCTCTCCGCCTGGCCTCAAATCCTGCTGCGTATTGGGTTTTCACTCGCTGCTCCCGCCCGTACGCCGCGTCGTCCCGTGGAAGATGTCCTCCGGACGAGAACAGTTCTCTGACGCGCATCCCGCACCAGCACCGACTGACGAACAGTATGGCAACCGACACGACGAAGACCAACGAAGAAGACGGCTACTCCGCTGAATCGCACCTGATCTACGGAAAGATGAACGATCCGCGGTGGGATTACAGCCATCACCTGCTTCCCCCCATTTCCGCATCCGCGACCTTCCGCCTCGACAGCGCCGGCCGCGGCGCCCAGGGATTCGCCGAGTTCGCGCACTCGAGTCCCGAACTCACGGTCGCCGCAAAAGCGCCGATCTACATCTATGACCGGCTCGGCGAGCCCAACAAGGACATGCTTGAGGAGAATCTCGCCTTCGCGGAACAGGGAGAAATCGCCGTCTCGTTTGCAAGCGGCATGGCCGCCATCGCCGGTGTTCTCGGCATCCTGACCGGCGCCGGGAGCGAAATCCTCGCCCATAAGACCATCTACGGCTGCACCTACTCGCTCCTGACCAACTGGTACCCCCGGCTCAAGATCAACGCGCGGTTCATCGACTTCACCGATGTGAAGGAGGTGCGCCGGTCGATCACCCCGCAAACGCGCGTGCTCTATATGGAATCGCCCGTCAATCCAAACCTCCGGTTGACGGACCTGAAAGCGGTGGCGGACATTGCGCGTGAAATTAACGAATCGCGCGGGGAAAACGAACAGCTCTACACGGTGGTGGACAGTACCTTTGCCACCCCGTTCTGCCAGCGGCCGATCTCCCTCGGAATAGACTTCGTCGTTCACTCCCTTACCAAGGCGATCGGAGGGTTTGGGACCGACATCGGCGGTGTCGTGATCGGACCCCAGTGGAGCCGGGACAGGCTCATGCTCTACCGGAAGGACTTCGGCGGCGTCCTCTCGCCGAAGAGCGCCTGGCCGGTGCTCGTCCAGGGACTCCCCACGCTTGCAGTCCGGATGCGGCAAATGCAGCAGACCGCCCAGGCCGTTGCACAGTTTCTGACGACCCGCCGGGAGCTCGCGTGCGTGCACTACCCCGGCCTGCCGCAGTTCGCACAGAAGGAGCTCGCCCGGCGGCAGATGGTGGACTATGACGGCAATTTTGCCCCCGGCGCAATGATTTACTTCGTCATGAAGGGGGAAAAGCCCGCCGACGCGCTGAAACACGCAGAGTGCTTCATCAATCACGTCGCCCGCACGTCGTACTGCATTACGCTGGCGGTGAGTCTGGGGAACATCCGCACGCTCATCGAACACCCGGGCTCCATGACGCATTCTGCATTCCCGCCGGAAGAACAGATCGCAAAAGGACTCGATCCGGGCGGGATCCGGCTGGCAATCGGACTGGAAAAGCCCGAAGACATCATCCGGGATCTCGCAGCATCCATTGATGCGACACAACATTGAATCTTGACGTTTCTCTCAGGAGTTGACAATGCATTATAACTCGATCTCTGCGACGGTCAAACGGAAATACGAACGGAAATTCGTATCCCCCGCCGACGCAGTCTCGGTCATCCAGTCGGGGGACCGTGTCTACATCCATCCGGGCTGCGCAGTACCGCAGGTCCTCGTGGATGCAATGGTGGAACGGTACGCGGACCTGCGGGATGTCGAAGTGTGCCACCTGCTGGGTGTCGGCGAGGCCGCGTACGTCCGCCCCGAAATGGCCGGCCACTTCCGGCACAACGCGTTCTTCATCGGGAAAAATGTCCGTACTGCGGTCAACGAGGGGCGCGCGGATTTTACGCCGATCTTTCTCTCCGAAATCCCGGCTCTCCTGTATAACAGGGAATATCCCGTGGACGTTGCCCTGATCCAGGTGTCTCCCCCTGATGAGCACGGCTACTGCAGTTTCGGCGTCGGCGTGGAATGCACGAAGGCGGCGGCCGAAGTCGCCAAGATCGTGGTTGCGCAGGTCAACACGAATATGCCGCGCACCCTCGGCGACAGCTTCATCCATATCAGCAAGATCGATTATTGCATCGAAGTGAGTACCCCCCTCAAGGAACTCCCCCAGCTGGAGGGCGACGAGACCCCCGAGGAACTTGAGGTGTACCGGCGGATCGGTGAAAACGTGGCCGGACTGGTGGAGGATGGATCGACGCTGCAGCTGGGAATCGGGCGCATCCCCGACGCGACGGTCAAATTCCTGGGCGACCGGAAACATCTTGGGATTCATTCCGAAATGATTTCCGACGGGATTATCCCGCTCGTGGAGTCCGGCGTCATCACCAACATGCGCAAGACCCTGCTCCCCGGAAAAATCGTTACCTCCTTTGTCCTTGGCTCCCAGGTGCTGTTCGATTTCATCGACAATAATCCTGCCATGGAGTTCCGCCCGACGCAGTTCACGAACGACCCCTTCACCATCGCGCGCAACAGCCGGATGGTGGCGCTCAATTCGGCGATTGAGGTCGATCTGACGGGGCAGGTCTGTGCCGATTCCATGGGCCACCGCTTTTACAGCGGGTTCGGCGGTCAGGTCGACTTCATCCGCGGCGCCGCACGGTCTGAAGGCGGCAAGCCCATCATCGCACTCCCCTCGACGGCCAAATCCGGGACCATCTCCCGCATCGCGCCGCGGCTGCAGGAAGGGGCGGGGGTGACAACATCCAAAGGCGATGTCCACTATGTGGCAACCGAATTCGGCGTTGTGAACCTGCACGGAAGGTCCGTGCGCCAGAGGGCGGAGCTGCTGATCAGCATCGCCCATCCGCAGTTCCGCGCGGACCTGGAAGTATTTGCAAAAAAGCATCACTACCTCTAAGGAGCGGCCTGATGGCGAAAGGATCCGTAACATTCGCGATAGAGACCTGTAAGGGATGCGAGCTCTGCATTGATGCCTGCCCGCAGGAAAGCCTGGCGCTCGCCCCCGGCTTCAACGCGCAGGGATACCACTACGCGGTGCTGGTGAAGGATAATTGTACGGGGTGCATTAATTGCGCCCTCGTCTGTCCCGACGCGGTGATCACCGTCTACCGCGAGAACAAGAAAAAGGCGAAGGTGCCGGTCGCGACCATCAGTAATGTTTCCGGAAATATCTCCGTCTCCATCGACAGCGAAAGGAATTGACCGTGAGCGATGTCCAGCTGATGAAAGGGAACGAGGCGCTGGCAGAAGCGGCAATCCGCGCCGGCTGCAACGCCTATTTCGGATACCCCATTACGCCGCAGTCGGAAATCCTCGAGTACCTGGCCGACCAGGGCCGCCGCCGGGGAATGATCGTCCTGCAGGCGGAGAGCGAGGTGGCGTCCATCAACATGGTGTACGGCGCCTCAGGCGCCGGCGCCCGTGTCATGACCTCGTCGTCCAGTCCGGGCGTCAGCCTCATGCAGGAGGGCATCTCGTACATCGCCGCCGCCGAGCTCCCCTGCCTGGTCGTCAACGTCAACAGGGGCGGACCCGGTCTTGGCACCATCCAGCCGTCGCAGGGAGACTATTTCCAGGCCGTCAAGGGTGGAGGCCACGGCGATTACCGGCTGATCGTGCTCGCGCCCGCAAGCGTGCAGGAGATGGCGGATTTCGTGTACGACGCCTTCGACCTCGCCGACAGGTACCGCAATCCCGTCATGATTCTTGCCGACGGCGCCCTCGGACAGATGATGGAGAAGGTGCAGTTCAAAGAGTACATCCCGGCCGAACATATCCCCGCAAAGCCGTGGGCCACGACCGGAAAGCCGAAATCACGGGAACGCAACATCATTACCTCGCTCCACATTCAACCGGAAAAGATGGAGCAGATCAACATCCGCCTGCAGGAGAAGTACGGCCGCATTGCAGCGGCGGAGACCCGGAGCGAGCAATTCCACGCGGACGACGCCGAGTACCTGATCGTTGCCTACGGGCTTGCCGCCCGCATCGCGAAAGGTGCGGTCGAGATTGCACGCGCACAGGGAATCAAGGCGGGCCTGCTCCGTCCCCAGACACTCTGGCCGTTCCCCACGACCGCGATCCGTGAACTCGCGGAACGGGTCCAGGGCGTCCTCGTGGTCGAAATGAATTCCGGACAGATGATCGAAGATGTCCGCCTGGCCGTCGAAGGCCGCGTGCCGGTCGGCTTCTACGGACGCATGGGCGGCATCATTCCCGCACCCGATGAGGTCGTGCGGGCCCTCGACGCGATAGTCCGGCGTGACGTTGCACAGACTGCGGAGGCGTACTGACATGGACCAACTGATGGTTGACCCGATCGCCGAAGGGCTCGAGTGCGTGTATGAACGCCCCGCGGACACACTCACCGATACGCGGTTCCACTACTGTCCCGGGTGCGGCCATGGCGTTGTCCACCGGGTCCTCATGGAAGTGATCCAGGAACTGGGCATCCAGGAGAACACCATCGGCGTGGCGCCCGTCGGCTGCTCGGTGTTCGCCTACCACTATATGAACATCGACATGCAGGAAGCGGCGCACGGTCGCGCCTCCGCCGTGGCGACCGCCATCAAGCGGATCCTACCCGAGAAATACGTGTTCTCGTACCAGGGCGACGGCGATCTCGCGGCCATCGGCACGGCCGAAACCATCCACACCGCCAACCGCGGCGAAAACATCCTCGTGGTGTTCATCAACAACGCGATCTACGGCATGACCGGCGGGCAGATGGCCCCTACGACGCTGCTCGGCATGAAAACCACAACGTCGCCGACTGGGCGGACGGTCGAAACGGCGGGGTATCCCCTGAAAATCACGGAAATGGTTGCGATGCTCCCGGGGGTCCATTACGTCAGCCGGAACTCTGTCCACACCCCCAACGCGGTGCGGCAGCTCAAGAAGGCGATCCTGAAGTCGTTCCAGTTCCAGAAGGAACGGAAGGGGACCTGCTTCATCGAAGTCGTGTCCAACTGCCCCTCGGGCTGGAAAATGACGCCGCTCGAGGCAAACAAATGGATGACGGAAAACATGTTCCCCCTCTATCCGCCGGGCGAACTGAAGATTCCACACTAAGAGGACCGGGTTATGAAACATGAATTGCTCATCGCCGGATTCGGAGGCCAGGGTGTTCTCTCCATGGGTATGACCCTTGCCTACGCCGGTATGGTGGAAGGGAAGGAAATCAGCTGGATGCCGTCATACGGGCCCGAGATGCGCGGCGGCACGGCGAATTGCATAGTCATCGTCTCCGACGCGAAAGTGAGCTCGCCGATAATCACAACATTCGACACGGTCATCGCCCTGAATCAGCCCTCGCTCGATAAGTTCGAGGCCGCCGTTCGTCCGGGCGGATTGCTCATCTACGAATCGACCAGCATCATTCACCCGCCGACGAGGACCGATTGCCAGATCCTTCCGGTGGCCGCCGTGGTCGAGGCCCTGAAACTGAAGAACGCGAAAACGATGAACATGATCGTCCTGGGGGCGTTCCTCGAGCGGTCGCACGTCGTCGAAACCGGCGCTGTGATGTCGGCGCTGAAAAAAGTGCTTCCGGAGCGCTACCACCACCTGCTCCCGCTGAATGAGTCGGCGCTGCGGCGGGGAATGGAACTCGCGGGACCGGTCGAAGCGGCCGTGTAACACACAATGTTCGGCAGAGGAGGATTTGATGGATCCGAATTGCATGCATTCGTGTAAGGGGCTGTGCAGCGCCCTGGAACTGGCGGAACGGAGGGAACAGGAGGCGGTCGGGATGTACCGGGAGTACCTCGCCAGTTGTGACTACCCCGATGTGCGGGAGATCCTGGAATCGCTCGTCAGCGAGCGGGAACATGCCATTGCGGTCCTCCGTGAAAAACGGGAAATCCTGACCGTAAAATTTGACACGCTGGAAAAGATCAACGACAGCTTTGCCTGATATGCCTCACGTTCGTCACGACGACCTTGCCTGGAGCGCAATGTCCATTCAGGATGTCCTCGAGCTCGCAATTGCGGACGAGGAGGATGCGCGCGACTATTACCGCCGCGCCGCGGCCATGACCGGCAATGTGCACACGCGGCGCGTCCTGATGTCCCTCGCGGACATGGAACAGGGACACGCGGATACGCTGCGCAAGGAGCTTGAGGAGCTGACGATCCAGAAGGACCTGGAAACCGGGATCGCGGACTGATCCCCGCCTCACCCTCCGTCGCACCGGGGAGCCGCGGACGCGGGCCGGCCGGCGGAGTTTTCTTGTTTCACGCCACCTGAAAAGGATTACGCCACCGTATGAGTGCCTATAAGATTGCATGGCTGCCCGGCGACGGCGTCGGCACCGAAGTGATGGAAGCCACCCGGATCGTCCTGGACGCCGTAGGCCTGGAGGCCGAGTACATCCACGGGGATATCGGCTGGGAGTTCTGGAGGAGCGAAGGCGATGCCTTTCCCGCCCGCACGATCGACCTTCTCCGAAGAGTCGATGCGGCCATGTTTGGTGCCATCACATCCAAGCCGGTCAGCGCGGCCGAGGCGGAGCTCATTCCCGCTCTCAAAGGCAAAGGACTCGTCTACCGGTCGCCGATCGTCCGCATGCGGCAGGTGTTCGACCTCTATACCTGCCTCCGCCCGTGCCGGGCCTATCCGGGAAACCCGCTCAATTTCAAGGAGGGGATCGACCTCGTCGTTTTCCGTGAGAATACCGAAGACCTGTACGCAGGCGTGGAATTCAATCCGGTCCCGCGCGAGCTCGCTGCCGTCCTGGCACAGCTTTCGAAGCCGTTCGCGGCGTTCAAAGACCTCGCCGGCGATCAGTACGCGGTCTCCTGCAAAGTGAATACGAAGCGGGGATCCGAAAGGATTGTCCGCGCGGCGTTTGAATTCGCCCGCGACAACGGTCGAAAAAAGGTGACGGTGGTCCATAAAGCCAATGTGGTCCGCGCAACCGACGGCCTCTTCCTGGAAGAGGCGAAACGGGTCGCAAAAGAGTTTCCCGGCATCGCCATGGACGAGGCAAATGTCGACGCGATCTGCATGTGGCTCCTCAAGAATCCGATGAGCTATGACGTGCTGGTGGCCCCCAATCTCTATGGGGATATCATCTCCGATCTCGCCGCACAGATGGTCGGGGGCCTCGGTTTCGCCTGTTCCGGAAACATCGGGAAAAAACTGGCGGTCTTCGAACCGTCGCACGGCTCAGCCCCCAAGTACGCCGGCCAGTACAAGGTGAATCCCATTGCGACAATCCTGGCGGCGAAGATGATGCTCGACTGGCTCGGCGAGACCGGCAAGGGGAAGCAGATCGACGAGGCCACCGCGGCCGTCATCCGCGAGGGGAAGGTCAGGACGTACGACATGGGGGGGTGCGCCACCACGCTCGACTGCGCCCGCGCAATTGCAGCTGCCATACGGAAGTGAGACGGCAACGGCCATGAAGATCATTCTCCACGATGTCTGCCTGCGCGACGGTCTGCAGATGGAATATCAGATCGTCCCGACCGCGGTGAAGCTCGAATGGCTCATGCGCCTGGTCAGGACCGGCGTGGATGTGGTCCAGGTGGGCTCCTTTGTACACCCGGCAAAAATCCCGCAGATGGCCGACACCGACGAACTGTTTCGGCAGCTCCGCGCAACCGGCGAGGTACCGGCGGACGTCACCCTCTCCGGCCTCGTGCTCAATGAAAAGGGGCTCGAACGCGGCCTCGCGTGTGGCGTCGGACTCTTCTGTATGGGAGTGTCGGCAAGCGAAACACACAGCAGAAAGAATACCGGTATGCCCGTCGCGGAAGCGACAGGACGAATCATCGCCATGGCGCGCCAGGCGGCCGGCGCCGGGTACGCTGTCCAGGTGTCGGTCCAGTCCGCATTCGGCTGCGGGTTTGAAGGGCCGGTTCCCCCGGAGGATGTTCTGCGGATCGTGCGCAGCTACATCGACGCCGGCCTCACCCGCATCAGCCTGGCGGATACCGCCGGACACGCAACACCTGATCGCGTGGAACGGTTGTTCAATGAAATCAAGACTCTGAGCCCCGAAGCTGAACTCGCCTGCCACTTTCACAATACGTACGGTATGGGGCTGGCAAACACGTTCGCCGCAATGCGGGCGGGGGTGGTATCACTGGAATGTTCGGTCGGCGGTCTCGGCGGATGCCCCTTTACGAAGATTGCAGGAGGCAACGTCTGCACGGAGGATCTCGTCCATATGCTGCAGCACATGGGGATTCGCAGGGATGTCCGGCTCGACGGCCTCACAACGCTCGCCGGTGCGGTGTCCGGTCACTTCGGCAGAGAACTCCCCGGACTTATCTACAGAACAGGCTCCATTCCGGAAGCGGAAGCACTCCATGCCTGACTCACGCCCACAGAGGACGGCTCTCCTCGCGGGGATCCGCGTCCTCGATCTGACAAATGTCCTCTCCGGGCCCTTCGCCACGTTGCACCTGGCACTCCTGGGCGCGGAAGTCATAAAAATTGAAAATCCTGCCGGCGGCGATCTGGCGCGCAAGCTCGGCTGCGTGCCGGAGTACAACCGGCGGCTGATGGGGACAAGCTATCTTGCGCAGAACGCAAACAAGAAATCGCTGACGCTCAACCTGAAGTCTCCGGCAGGGAAAGAAGTGTTCCTCCGCCTTGCGGCAACGGCGGATGTCGTGGTGGAAAACTTCCGCCCCGATGTCATGAAACGGCTCGGACTCTCCTATGAATCGCTCGCCGCACGCAATCCCCACCTTGTGTATTGCGCGATCTCGGGGTTCGGCCAGACGGGGCCCGACGCGCTCAAACCTGCGTATGACCAGATCATCCAGGGGCTGAGCGGCGAAATGTCGATCAATGGCGATGACCACACGGCTCCCCTCCGCGCGGGATTCCCGGTCTGCGATACGGTGGGAGGGCTGAACGCTGCCTTTGCGATCATGGCAGCCCTGTACCACAGGGAACGGACGGGCGAAGGGCAGTTCATCGATGTGGCACTCCTGGATTCGATCATGCCGCTCATGGGGTGGGTTGTCGCCAACTTCATGATCGGGGGACAGGAACCGGTGTTGATGGGGAATGATAACTTCACCGCTGCGCCATCAGGTGTCTTCAGGACGAAGGACGGGTTTATCAATATTGCGGCGAACAAACAGGAACAGTGGGAAGCTGTCGCGGACGCGCTCGGACTTCCTGAGCTGAAGGACGATGCGAGGTTCAAGGAGCGTGACGTCCGGAAGAAGAACCGCCGTGCGCTCACCCCGCTCCTGGAGGCGAAGCTGATGCTCAAAAACACAGCGGAGTGGGTTGACGTGCTGAACGCGCGGGAAGTACCTGCCGGGGCCATTCTGTCGCTTCCCGAGGCCGTCCGGCAGCCGCAGGTGGAACATCGTAACACATTTGGAACCACACGCGTTGACGGCATCGGCGATCTCCCTCTGTTCAACCTCACGGCGAAATTCTCGAAAACGCCGGGTGCGGTAACGGGACCTCCGCCGCAGCTGGGAGAGCATTCATGCGCCGTCCTGGGAAGCATCGGGTACAGTGACGCGGAAATCCAGAGTCTCAAAGAAACCGGGGTGATCTGACATGGGAATGACGGTCGTTGAGAAGATCCTTGCGCGCGCAAGCGGCAGGGCGTCGTCGCAGGCGGGAGAGGTGCTGGAGCCGCGCGTCGACCTGGCGATGTCGCATGAGAATGCGGCGCTCGTGGTGAATCAATTTCTCGAGATATTCGAGGGGACCGGGCTCGAACCCCGGATCTGGGATCCCTCGAAGGTCGCGATCATCTTCGATCACCGCGTGCCCGCGGAGTCTGCGAAAACCGCGGGCAACCAGAAAAAGGTCCGCGAGTTCGTCACCCGTCACGCCATTCAGAAGTTTCACGATATCCGCGGAGACGTCGGCGGCATCTGCCACCAGATCCTCCCCGAAAGCGGATACGTGAGGCCGGGCGCGGTGGTGGTGGGGACCGATTCCCACACGACCAGCCATGGCGCGCTCGGTGCGTTTGCTTTCGGTATCGGGGCGACCGAAATGGCCAGCGTTTGGTCGCTCGGCGCTGCAGTGAATGTCGAAGTTCCCGGAACCATTAAAGTCGTCGTGACGGGAATGTTTCCTCCGATGGTCGGGCCGAAGGACCTGATTCTCCATCTGATCGGTACCATCGGGGCACAGGGCGCGAATTTCAAGGTCATTGAATTTCATGGCGACACCATCAGGCGGATGAACACGTCGGGCCGGCTCGTCCTCTGCAATATGGCGGTGGAAGCCGGGGCTACTTCAGGCATCGTGCCGGCTGATGAGGAAACGGCCCGGTACCTGCAGCAGGAGGCAGGTGTCCGCGATGTGCTGCGGCCGGTCGTTCCCGATGCCGACGCGGCATACGAAAGGACGGTTGCCATCGACGTCTCTGCGCTGGAACCCCAGATCGCGTGCCCCCATACGGTGGACAACGTGAAATCTGTGGCGGCGGTCGCAGGGACCGAAATCCAGCAGGTCGTCATCGGTTCGTGCACGAACGGCAGACTGGATGATCTGGAGGTCGCGGCGGGCATCGTGCGCGGCCGGTCGGTCGCTCCCGCCACGCGTATGTTGGTGTTTCCCGCGTCGGGGAAGATCTACCGCCAGGCCCTGGAAAAAGGATACATCGCCGATTTCATGGCGGCCGGCGCCGTGGTCATGAACCCGGGGTGTGGGCCGTGCCTCGGTGTCCATGAAGGGGCCCTGGGGGACGGTGAGACCGCACTCTCGACGACAAACAGGAACTTTAAGGGACGCATGGGGAACCCCAATGCCCGGGTGTTCCTCTGCTCTCCCGCAGTTGCCGCGGCATCCGCCCTCGCCGGCGTTATTGCCGATCCCCGGAAAGGAGGACGCTGACATGCCTGCAGTCATTCTCACTCTCGGTGACGATATTTCGACGGACGTCATTTATCCGGGACGTTACATGGCGACGGTTCTGCCGTCCGAGACTCCCCAGTGGGCGTTTGCCGACATGGCCGAGGTCAATGCAGCACTCCGGTCCAGGACCCTGCCGCAGGGGAGTATCATCGCGGCGGGGAACAATTTCGGCTGCGGGTCCTCGCGCGAGCAGGCGGTCTCTGCGCTCAAGGGACATGAGCTCACCATCATCGCCTGGAGTTTCGCCCGCATTTTCATGCAGAATGCGATCAACCTCGGCCTCCGGCTGGCCACGGCCCCCGGCTTCACCGCCGCGGTGGGGGACGAGATACGTTTAACGGATCGGGAGGTTGTCAACGTGACCGCGGGGAAGTCGTATCAGTGTGTCGAGCTTCCCGCTGCACGCCAGGAGATTCTCGACGCGGGCGGTCTGATACTCTACACGCGCCGGCGCCTTGTTCAACCATAGGTAGTAGCACCGGCGTCCCCGCCGGTGGCTCTTTCTCAGGCTGAACCAATGACTGTATAAATAATACCAGGCAGACAGAATGGAAACTGCACAGCAACCTCGCGTCAAGCACAAGTCGTTTACCTATAAGACGAGCACTTCATGGACCGAAGGAAAATCGGGCACGATCGTCTCCGATGGTAAGCCGACGCTCCGCATTTCGAGCCCGCCCGAGTTCCGTGGCGAATCGGGAGTATGGACTCCCGAAGATATGTTCGTGGGGGCTGTGGAAGTCTGCCATATGGCCACATTCCTCTCGTTTGCATCCCAGAAGCAGATCCCGGTCATTGCGTACAACAGTCATGCGAACGGTGTTCTGGAATATGTGGACGGAGACTACCGCTTTACCCGGATCGTGATCTTCCCAACGATCGTGGTGGCAGGTTCGGTCGCGGAGACCGATGTCCATGCAACCCTCCGCGAGGCGGAGAAACACTGCCTCGTCGCAAACTCCATCGCATCGATCGTGGAGGTAAGCCCGACGCTCATCATGAAGTGATCGATGACGCCGTGTCCGACCTCGGTTCCCAGATATGCGAAAATACCTGTATTTTTGGCCAAAAGAGTTCTCAAAATGCATTTTTCAGCCTGTTCTGGGCAAGTGTGGGATGGCACTCCCTTTGCGTGTAAGAGGGTAACGAAGCAGGAGCAGGCAGCATGGGATCCCCGTTTTCCAAGGTAGACCTCCGGTTACTCAGGAAGTATGACCGGCCCGGTCCAAGGTACACAAGCTACCCCACCGCACCGCTATTCAGTCCTTCATTCTCAGCCGGCGATTTCCGCGAAGAGATTGCCGCCACCAACGGACCCGGCACAACAGGGGACATCTCCCTTTACTTCCATTTTCCATTCTGCGACACGCTCTGTTACTTCTGCGGGTGTACGATGCTGGTCACCCGTGACAGGAACAGGATCGCGGAGTACAACCGCGCGCTCGTGAAGGAGATCGGGCTCGTGGCGCCTATGATCGCCCCGGAACGGCGCGTTGTACAGGTGCACTGGGGAGGCGGGACGCCGACCCACCTGACGCCGGACGAAATCCGTACTATGGGGGAGTCGATCCGATCCTCGTTCGAAATCGACCCGGCGGCGGAGATGAGTGTGGAAATTGACCCGCGTGAGCTTACCCGCGATCACCTCGTTGCCCTCCGGGACGCCGGCTTCAACCGGATGAGCATGGGGGTGCAGGACTTTGACGAAAGGGTGCAGGCTGCCGTGAACCGCGTGCAACCCGAAGCGGTCTCACAACGGGTGTACGACTGGGCACGGGAGACCGGTTTCACGAGCATCAATCTCGACCTGATTTACGGCCTCCCCCTGCAGACGCTCTCCACATTTGAAACGACCGTACGGAAGGTCATCGGATTCGGGCCGGACCGGATTGCGGTGTTCAATTACGCACACGTGCCCTGGATGAAACCGCACCAGAAGCTGATCCACCCCGAAGATCTCCCGTCGCCGGAAGACAAGCTCGCGATCCTTAAAATGACCATCGAGGTCCTTGCCAACGGCGGCTATGACTACATCGGGATGGATCACTTTGCGCTCCCCGGCGACGAGCTCGCCCGGGCGCAGAAAGAGAAGACCCTCTACAGGAACTTCCAGGGATACTCCACAAAATCGGGAGCGGACCTCTACGGATTCGGTATGTCCGCAATCAGCCACTTCCAGGGGAGCTATGCGCAGAATGCAAAAACGCTGACGGACTATTATGCATCGATCGACAGGGGAGACTTCGCCACGCGACTCGGATACCGGATGACGGACGATGACCGCGTGCGCAAGCATGTCATCATGCGACTGATGTGCGATCTGGAACTCGACACGCGCGCGGTGGAAGCGGAGTTCGGGATCGATTTCGAAGAATATTTTGCCCCCTCACTCCTCGCGCTCCGGCAATTCATCGACGACGGTCTCGTCACCACGCTCCCGGGAAAAATCCAAATCGTGGGAGCGGGGCGGCTTCTCCTCAGGAATATCGCGATGTGCTTCGATGCCTACCTTGAGTCGATGGCCAGGGAAAAAAAGCTCTTCTCACGGACGGTTTGAACACATATTCCAATTTCCTCTTCCATATCCCTCATTTTTTCCTCGTTTTTGGTCCTTTCTCCCCCCTCCAGAGCCACTCTCACGGTCGGCCGAAAAAATAACTTGACAATTACTTTCCTCCTTCCTATAATGGCCATGTAAACGTTTACATGCCCGCTATTCCCATCTCTCAGTAAACGGTTGCCGCGTCGTAAATCACGCCATTTGGTAAGCACCTGGCGGTACAACTCACAGATGATTACAATAAAAGACGTAGCGCGCGAGGCAGGCGTGTCTATCGCAACGGTCTCCCGGGTTTTTAACAACGTCGGCCCAGTGGAGGAGGACACGGAGCGCCAGGTCCGCCTTGTTGCCCGGCGCCTGAAGTACGTGCCGAATGCCCTCGGTCGGGGGCTCAGCACGAAGCGGACCGACGCCATCGGACTGCTCCTTCCCGATCTGTTCGGCGAATTTTTCTCGGAAGTGCTCCGAGGCAGCGACCAGACCGCCCAGAAGGCGCACCACCATCTGGTGGTCTCCAGCTCGCACAACAACCGGGAGGAAATCCGCGCCGCCCTGACGATGATGCGCGGGCGGGTGGACGGACTCGTGATCATGTCTCCCCACATTGACGCGGAAACCCTCAACGAAAATCTTCCGCAATCGCTGCCGGTCGTCCTACTGAACTGCCACGTGGAATCGAACGGGTTCGACTCGCTCAACATCGACAATTACGGCGGCGCCTTCGCGATGACGCAGCATCTTCTCTGGCACGGGCACACGCGGATCGCCATCATCAAGGGGACTGAACGGAATATTGACGCCTCGGAACGGCTCCGCGGCTGGACCGACGCGATAACGGAAGGCGGAGGTACGCCCGACCCGCGGTTCCAGGTGGATGGAAACTTCACCGAAGCATCCGGATTTGACGCAGCCAAACAGCTCCTTGCCCTGTCACCGCGGCCGACGGCGGTCTTTGCATGTAATGATTCCATGGCCATCGGCGCGCTGAGCGCGTTCCGCGATGAAGAAATCCAAATCCCGGAAGGTGTCGCCGTTGCCGGGTTCGATGATGTTCCCATTGCATCGTACCTGACACCGGCACTCACCTCGGTACAGGTGGGTATCCACAATCTCGGTATTCGCGCAATCGAAACCCTCCTCCATGCAGTGCGGAATAAAAATACCCATTGCAGACAGCAGATCGTGCTTCCGACGACGCTGGTCCTGCGCGAATCATGCGGATGCACGTCGTATCATGCTCATGTGAGAGATCCACTAATTCAACACATTCCATCACTATAGTTCTTCAATAAGGGAGGTTGTATGAATACACGCAGACTGCTTATGCTGCTGATCGTCGGCGTCTTCGCCGGCGGAGCGGTGTTTGCGCAGTTCTCGCCGCGAAAGGATTATGTCTGGGCACGCGATGTCCTCGGCGCAACTATCACCCTCGATGGGAACTTCAACGAAGCGGCGTGGGCCAAGGCCGATTCCATCGTAATCCAGTACGGCGTGAAATCGGGCAACCCCGAAGACGGCTGGAAGGTCATGAACGGCACAGCCCCCGTCGGTAATGGGGCAAATGCCGTGGTAAAATTCCTCGTCAACAAGACGACGAATACCCTCTACCTGGCTATTACGTCAAAGGACAGCTCGGTCGGAGGCGCCGGTTGGGAAGCATGCGACGGACTCCTCGCAGGCATCTATAACAGACGGGAGCGTGCCAACCCGAGCAAAGTCGCCCTCCATCAGGATATCTTCACGACCTGGATCGATTCGGCCGGGGCAGGTCAGTTGCCGAATATGACTGCTGGAGCCCTCCCCAGCAGGAATATCGTCACCGGCGTGACCACGGTCCAGGGACAGTCCAACGTGGACACGAACGGCGTGGGACAGCGTGTGGCCGACCAGGGGTGGAGGATGGAACTGGCGGTGAAACTCGACAGTCTCGGGTACAACGCCAATTCCGTGACGACCGACGCCGTGCAAATGACCATCTGTATCTGGGACAGGGACTGGAGCAACACCCCCAGCTTTGTGGGGACGAAGGCGTGGTGGGGCAACGAATGGGGAAACAACGGCGGCGGGCTTGCCGGCCGCGTGCTGGTGCGCAGCGACGTCAATATCAACACAACGTCTCTCCCGGCATACCCATATGACAGGGTGATACCGAACGGTACGAATTTCGCCGCCCCGACCGTTGACGGATCACTGGCTGACGCTGTTTGGTCACATGTTCCCTCCTTTACCATCCAGTACGGGAACGACGCCAACCGCGCCGCCTATCCGACCATCGGACCCGAACACAGCGGCCAGTTCGCACCGACGGGAGTACCGTTCGACGCCGGCGTTGCGACAGTGAAAATGTTCTTCCTCGGTGACAAGCTCTATATCGGCGCCGACGTGGCGGATCAGTCGGTGAACCATGCCGTGAGCGATGATTGGATGGATGCGCTGCAGATCAGTATGAATATACCCATCGACTCGCTCAGAGACCCGAACGTCCACTTCATGGGACGCAAACGGTTCGGCATTCAGGTTGATAGCGTTGCCAAGGGCGGATCTTCGGTCCGGTGGGCCGATGAACTCCCTTCGACCGCCGGTGCGCTCACGTACGGCCTCGCCCTCAAGAGCGGCACCACGATCGACAATAACAACGACGTGGACAACGGATACACGCTGGAAGCTGTCCTTGATCTTGCGAAGCTCGGCTATACCGCGGGCGCTCAGAACAAGGTGGTTGCCCTCGGATTCAACCTCCACGACGTGGACTTCAACCACGCCGGACATGATACCGCCGCCTCCCGCACCTGGTGGTTCCGCGAATGGCCGTGGGCTGCAAGTCCGGCATTCTGCCTGCTGGATAATGCGACCCTGGTGACCGGCGTCGGCGACCAGGACGGCTCGGGACTCGCACAGGAATTCCGCCTGTACGGCAATTACCCGAATCCGTTCAACCCGTCGACCAAGATCCGGTTCTCCCTCCCGGGGAGCGGGACCGCGACCCTGACGGTGTTCGATATTCTGGGGCGCCAGGTGTCCACTGCGGGATTCGCCGTCACTGCCGGCGGTGTACAGGAACACTCGTTCAACGCAGCAGGCCTTGCATCAGGCGTCTACTTCTACCGTCTGGAATTTGTGCCAGGCCAGAGCGGGGCGCAGCGCTATACACAAACAAAGAGCATGATGCTGCTGAAGTAGTTGCCCGCGTCATGTTCATGGCTGTGTGAAGAGGCACCGGCGTCCCCGCCGGTGGCTCTTCCGATTGATGAGAAAGCGAGGCGGCCGTTCCCAGGCCGCCCCGTTTTCTATTGCCCGAAGTGTCATACAGAGGACCCTTGCCATGGATCAACGGTGCGCCGCCCCGGGAGTGATTCGTCATCGGATGCCTGTCTGGCTGATCCGGACCGCACTGCTGCTTGTGCTCCTTGCCTCGACGGCTGCCGCGGATACGCGCGGTAAACTGACCGGCCGGATCGCGGACCCGAAAGGCCAGCCGGTGGTCGGCGCCACGGTCGTGATCCTCGGAACGACACTCGGCGCGGCTGCAGATATCGACGGCAACTACGTGATTCTCAATGTCCCGGCCTCGATCTACGATGTGCGGTCAAGCGCCGTCGGCTACCAGTCCAGAGTCGTGAAGGAGGTGAGGGTCAATGCCGGACAGACGACAACCCTGAACGTGACTCTCACGGAGGCGCTCATTGAAAAGGAAGAAGTGGTGACGATCGCCCAGCGCCCCCTCGTGGACACCCGGCAGACCAGCTCCGTGGCAATCCTCGATAAAGACGATATCAACATCCTCCCGGTCCAGAGTCTGGCAGACGTCGTCAACCTGCAGGCCGGCGTCGTCGACGGCCATTTCCGGGGCGGACGCATCGGCGAGGTTCAGTACCAGGTTGATGGTGTCTCGGTGAACAATCCGTACGACAACTCCTCCGTCATTCAACTCGATAAGTCTGTGTTGCAGGAGGTCCAGGTCATCAGCGGGACGTTCGACGCCGAATATGGCCAGGCCATGAGCGGGGTCGTCAATGCCGTCCTGCGGAGCGGATCGGATGAACGGTTCGATGTCAGCGCTGAAGCATATGGCGGCTTCTATGTTGTGAACGGCTCCGACGCCGCAATCTATCCGCATCTTGGGTCACAGTGGCTGCGGCCGTCCTTTCCGGGCGAAACAGCCGGTCAGGGCCTCCGAAATCTCGGACTTCCTCTCCCGCTCCAGAGCTATACAGTCTCCCTCGGCGGCCCGACTGGCCTGCCCGAAACGTCCTTCCTTGTCAACATCCGCAGGTTCAGCGACAACGGGTACCTCTACGGGGAGCGTCTGTTCGTCCCGACCGACGTATCGGATTTCGGCAGCAGGACCTTCCGGCCGGGAGGCGACGGAAAAGTCATCCCCCTGGGAAACTCCGAAGAGTATTCCGGTCAGGTGAAGATCGCCAACCACAGCATCACCGACGGTCAGCTCAGTTACCAGTTCATCGGTGCAACCGGCCAGTCGCGGCCGTACAACTTTGCGTTCCGATTCAATCCTGATGGCATGCGGCGCCAGAACCATACGTCGGTCGTCCATGGCATCGACTGGACGCAGACCATCACCCCAACGACCTTTTACACCCTGAACCTCCGTCAGAATTTCTTCCACTACACGGATTACGCCTTCGATGCGCTGGACAACCCGCGATACTATGCCGCCGGTGCACCACGGGGTGACGCAAACTATGAGCTCGGTGCGACCATCCAGGGATATGACATCGGACGGTTTGAACAAAGGACGAATGCCTTCCTTGTGAAAGCTTCTCTGACAAGCCAGGTTACTCCTATCCACCTCGTGAAGGCGGGGTTCGAAGGTCAGCTCGCCACGGTGGGGTTCGGTTCCCCCGGTACCCTCGCCTACCAGATCCTGACCGGGAGCGTCTCGCAGGTGTATGTCGTGCCCGATACTCTTGCCCAGAATCTGAAGTCCTATCATCCCGTGTCAATGGCGCTGTTCGTCCAGGATAGGGTGGAATTCACGGATTTCATGATCCGCGTTGGGCTGCGGCTGGAATACTACGATGCGAATACCACCCTCCCCAGTAATCTCGAAAACCCGGCAAACGCAATTCAGGGGGACAGCACGCACCAGATTCCGCAATCGTTCCCGAAACGGACGAGCCGCAAGATTGCGCTCGCCCCGCGGCTCGGCGTCTCCTATCCGATTACCGCCACAGGTGCGCTCTACTTCTCCTACGGTCACTTTTATCAGATGCCGGGCCTCGGCAACCTGTACGCCAATTCGGATTATTCTGTCCTCAGCCGACTCCAGGCCTCCAGCAGCACGTTTCCGCTGATGGGAAACCCGGACATCAAACCGGAGTTTACGGCACAGTATGAATTCGGATTCAAACAGGAATTCGGCCGGCTCGTCGGCGTCGACCTGAGCGTGTTCTACAAGGATGTCCGGGACCTTCTCGGTGTGGAATTCATCGAGACATATGCGGATGCTCAGTATGCCCGGTTTACCAATGTGGATTTCGGGTCGGTCTACGGCATCAAGCTGAGCTATGATCAACGGTTTTCCGAGAACTTCTCGGCGTCCCTCAATTACACGTTCCAGAACGCGGTGGGGAATTCAAGCGATCCGCGGGAGACATTCACCCGTGCGTCGGCAGGCGAGGACCCGCGGCCCCGGCAGGTATCATTCGACTGGGACCAGCGCCACACGCTCAATGCCGCGCTCACCCTGGTGAACCCCAACGATTACGTTATGAGTGCGATCATCAAGTACGGCAGCGGCAGTCCCTATACGCCGGCAATCGGATCTGGATTCGGTGCAGGCCTCGAGCGGAATTCGGAAGGCAAACCTGCGTGGGGTACGGTGGATGTCCGGGCGGAGAAGTCCTTTACGTTCGATCAAGTCCGCCTCAATGTCTTTCTCCGTGTCTTCAACGTGTTCGATTCACGCTATGGTAACGGGTTTGTCTTCTCGACGACCGGCAGCCCGTACTACTCGCTCACGCCGGCAACTGATCGCTCGACGCTCGCTGATCCGTCACGTTTCGCTGCGCCCCGACGGATCGAAATTGGTTTCCGTGTGAATCTGTAACCTCCCATTGGAGAAGGCGACCTTCACCATGACGCATTCCAGGTTCTTGCATCCGGCGGCCGGCTATGGGCTGCGCGTGATTCTGATTCTGGCCGCGGTCGAATGCCACGCACAATCCCAGTGGCTTCCCGTCGTACCGAAATCGCAGCGATCGCGGACGGACGTGGAACGGTCGGGAACCCACGATGCGGGGAATATCCGTTCGATCTTCTGGAACTTCGGCATGGTCGGCGATTACCCCCTCGATCCGCTCAACGTCGACCTGTCGGTATTCCACTCGGCGGAGGTCCCGAAAGGGTCCGGGATGAATTACTCCGACGGCATTACCCCGTTCGTCCTGGCAAAGGTTACCACCGCCGGTTTGCCGACGTATATCATGGAGACAGGGTTTCGTGAACGGCAGGAACAGAGCCCGAACACCGGAAAAGTCATGCGGTTCGAACCCCGCCCGGGGTATCTCCAGCCGGATCCGGGCATCAACCGCGGTCGATCGATAGCCATCAGCAACGACCCGCGGACCTGGCCGGAACAATGGCCCGATAAGACAGCGGATCTGTTCGATCCGGGCTGGCCGGGAAGCTGGAACGGGTACTTCGGCAAGCGTCCAAACGCAGATCAGGAAAGCTTCTTTGTCATGGACGACGATTTTTACGATAAATGGGATTACCATCCCGATTCCCGTGACGCGACCCGCCATGGATTCGGCTTGAAGGTGGAAGTGCGCGGTTTCCAGTGGGCGAATCCCCAGGCCACGAATGTCATCTTCTGGCATTATGATATTTCGAACGAATCGACCACGGATTACCCTGACAATATCATCTTCGGTCTCTACATGGATTCCGGGGTCGGCGGTTCCGCGCTCTCCTGCGACGGTATCGCGGAATCAGACGACGACAACGCTTATTTCGACCGGTCCTCCGGTCTGAACCTCACCTACACGTGGGACAAGGCCGGACACGGATCCGATCTCCGCGGGAACTGCTCCCCCACAGGGTATCTCGGATATGCGTACCTCGAGACTCCGGGAAACCCGTTCAATGGTATCGATGACGACGACGATGGGATCACGGACGAGCGGCGCGACGGCGATCCGGGTACGCTCATCATCGGTCAGGATAACATCCGGTCGTACGTCCTGGCACACTATAACCTCTCAAAGTTCGAGGCGTTTTACGGCAAACTCGAAACGAGGCCGGCGTTCAAGGCGGGACGGTGGTGGACGGGCGATGAGAACATGAACTGGGTGGCCGATTATGATGACGTAGGGGGTGACGGCATTCCAGGTTCCCACGATCCGGGCGAAGGCGACGGCGTGCCCACCCCCGGCGAACCGGATTACAACCAGACGGATAAGGATGAGTCCGATCAGATCGGACTGACCGGATTTAAAATGAACAGGATCAAGGGTCCGTCCAAGACCGATCCGGTGGATGATATCGTGTTCTACGGGCTCTGGCCCCCCATGCTCTATTCCCAGTTTACGAACGCATCGCCATCGGCGCGGTTCGATTCGGCAGTCGTGCTGAACTACAACATCGGCTTCCTCTTTGCGTCAGGACCCTTCAGTCTCCCGGCGGGATCCCGTGAACGGTTCAGCCTCGCACTCGCGTACGGAGCGGACCTCGAGGAACTCCGGACGCAGGTCAAGACGGTGCAGCAGATTTACAACGCCAATTACCAGTTCGCTGTCCCTCCTCCGCTTCCCATCGTCAACGCGGAGGCGGGCGATCGATACGTCCGCCTGAACTGGAACGACGTGTCGGAACGGGGAATCGATCCGGTCACGCATGAGAATGATTTTGAAGGGTACAAGATCTACCGTTCAACAGACCCGGACTTCCGGGATCCGAAGACCGTCAGCAATGCCCGGGGTACCGGCCCCTTCGGAAACGGAAAACCGATCGAGCGGTTCGACCTCAAGAACGGAGTGAAGGGCTTCTCGAAGCAAATCATCGAAGGTGTCGCTTACGACCTTGGCACCGATTCGGGTCTGATGCACACCATGACGGATACAACCGTGAAGAATGGCCAGGATTATTTCTACGCGGTGTGCGCGTATGACCGCGGATCGGATTCTCTCGCCTTCTTCCCGTCCGAAAACTCCATTGCTGTTTCAAGGACGGTCCGCGGTGGCACCATCCTCCCGGCAAATGTCGTGGAGGTGCGGCCGGAACCGCGGGTGACGGGCTATACGCCTGCCCGTGCATCGGATATCCGGCACTCAGGACCCGGGAGCGCCGTTGTCGGGGTGGAGGTCCTGAATTCAAAGGAAGTGCCGCGCGACAGGACATATGTGATACGGTTTTCTGTCGATGTGCCCGGCCGCATCCATGCGTCCCGGTATGAACTCTATGATTCGACGGCACACAGGCCCCTCTTCACCACCGGAGCCGATTTCCACGGGGAAGGGAGAGGGCCCGTGGGAACCGGGCTCCTCCCCGTGATTGCGACGCCGGACCTTGTCACACCGGATACCGTGGCGAGCGGATTTCTCCAAGGAAGCCTGGGGAATGCGCGGCTCAAGTTCATCCGGAAAGACATTGATTCGGCCGATGTGCGGCGGCCCGGGTACCCGGCCGATTATACCCTGACATTTTCAGGGTCCTACATCGATACAAGCCTTATCGCAATCGGAAGCCCCGCGGTCCCGGTCAAGTTCAGAATTGATGCATCATCGCCGACAGGGCCCTCACGGATGCGGTTCTTCTTCCACGATGCTAACAACGACAGTACCCTGAGCGCACCGGGCGATTACATCGACCTGGTGACGTTTTTCGGTTCGGCGGCCACGGTCACCTGGCGCCTCCAGATAGACACCGTGGGCCAGGCCCAGCACGGTACGCTCGTCCTGCCGGCGCCGGGAGACGTGTACCGCGAATCGTTCTCTATCCCGGTCGGATCCCCCGATCTCTACCTGTTTACCACGCGGAGCGAATTCATCGATGCGGCGTTGTCGAAGGAACAGTATAAATCCGGGCCATATGTCGTCCCCAATCCCTATGTCGGCGCGGCAAGTTTTGAGCCGGAACGCTTTGCGGTCTCCGGGAGGGGCGAGCGTCGCATGGAATTCCGGGGGTTGCCGGTCGGTGCCGTCGTGCGGATTTATGACGTACGGGGCGCGCTCGTCCAGACCCTGCACCATGACGGATCCACGAACGGGTTTGTGGCCTGGGACCTCCGGACCAAGGATAATCTCGATGTCGCTCCCGGCCTGTATATCTTTCACGTGGAAGCGGCAGGGCTTGACCCCTCCATCGGGAAGTTCGCAATCATTAAATAGCATCAACCGGCCATGAAGACGCGCAGACGATATTCATCCCCCGGGGGATGCCCGGCACGCCGGCGACTGTTCTGGGTCCTTGCGGTCACCGTCGCCGTGCACTCCCTGGGAGCCGCACAGTCCAAAACCGGAACTGCCGTTGCTCAGTTCACGCTCATTGATCCGAGCGCGCGTTCAGCGGCGATGGGCGGGGCCGGTGTCACCTCCTCGACAGAAGCGCTCTCCAGCTATTACAATCCCGGCGCCCTCGGAGCTCTGGAACATTCGGATGTACAGTGTACCTACAACCTCTGGTTCGCGGACATCACGGTCAGCCACGCAATCGCGGCCGTACGGCTCGGCGAGATCGGCACGGCCGCCGTCGCGGTCACATCGCTGAGTTCCGGGGACATCGACGTTCGTACGGTGGACCAGCCCCTCGGGACCGGAGAGCGGTACTCCGTAAACGACCTTCTGATCGGCGTCGGCTACGGTGTCCGCATCACCGACAGGTTCTTCTGCGGCGTACAGGTGAATTACGTCACTGAAAGGATCTGGCATAGTTCCACGTACCTCTTTGGGATCAATATCGGTACCCTGTACGAACTTTCGGCGGACGGCCTCCGGATCGGTGCCAGCCTCACGAATTTCGGGACAAAAAATCACTACTCCGGAACGGACATGCGCATCCGGTACGACCTCGACCCTTCCCGGTACGGGGACAACAGCGCGATTCCTGCGGAGCTCGTGTCCGATGACTTTTCGATGCCTATCCTCTTCCGCGTCGGTCTGGGGTATCCACTGCGCATTGACGAGGGGAACGTTGTCAATCTCGCCGCAGATGCGCAGCACTCGAGCGACAATTCGGAATGTCTGAGCTTCGGGGCGGAGTACGCCTTCAGGAAGACCCTGTTCCTCCGCGCGGGGTATGCAAACCTCTTTCAGACGGATTCCGAATTCGGGCTGACAGCGGGAGGTGGCGTCGCATGGGATGGCCTCGGCAATGAACTCCGGTTTGACTATGCATGGGCGTCTCACGGTCGCCTCGGAGCAGTGCACCGGATCACTGTGGCGTTCGGGTTCTAGGCGCTCACCAACAGCACATGAAATCTCCAACGCTCGCAAAAACTCCCTTCGGATTCTTCTCTCCTGACGGCACGGAATACGTCATCACCACTCCGCAAACCCCCCGCCCCTGGATTAACGTCATCAGCAACGGCGACTACGGCCTGACAATTTCCCAGACCGGAAGCGGATACAGCTGGCGCACGCACGCTCAGCTCAACCGGCTGACGCGCTGGGAACAGGATCTGATCAGGGATGATTGGGGGAAATACATCTACCTGAGAGACGATCGCGGAAGCGTCTGGTCCGCCGGTTGGAAACCCGTCGGTGCCCGGCCCGATCACTACCGGTGCCGGCATGGCCTCGGATATACGACAATTGAATCGAAGAACTTCGGCGTCGACACTGCCCTGACCGTGTTCGTGACTCCGGAGGATCCGGTGGAAGTGTGGGTCCTGCGGATCCGGAACGGCTCGCGCAGGAAACGTCGTATCGACACATTTAGTTACTTCGAATGGGGCCTCGGTCAGGCGCCCGACTGGCACCGGGAGTTTCACAGGAACTTCATCGAGACGTCCCTTGACACGACCACGGGCGCTCTCTTCGCCGTCAAACGCCTCTGGGAGGTGCCAACCGACCGGGGCCACTGGAATACCGATTGGCCGTTTGTCGGATTCCACTCCGTCAGTCCCGACCCGGTGTCGTTTGATACCGACAAAGAATCCTTTCTCGGGATGTACGGAAATCCTGCAATGCCGGCTGCTGTGCTGAGCGGGAAGCTCGTGCGCCGCGTCGGAAACGGACTCGACCCGTGCGGCAGCCTGCAGAATCGCCTCACCCTTGCGCCCGGTGAAGACGCGACGCTCGTGTATACGCTCGGCTGTGCCGACTCGGCGGAACATGCACGGACGCTGATCGTGCGTTATCGCACGCCGGAACAGGCCGCGGACGCACTCGCCAGTGTCACCGGACGGTGGCACGCCTTGCTCGGCACGACCAGGGTCTCGACCCCCGATCCGTCGATGGACCTGATGGAAAATATATGGTTGAAATATCAGGCCATTGCCGGGCGCATCTGGGGGCGCACGGCATATTACCAGACGGGAGGAGCATACGGATTCCGCGATCAGCTTCAGGACAGCCAGATCTGGCTCCCGATTGACCCCGAAGGGACAAAGCGTCAGCTCCTCCTGCACGCGCGCCACCAGTTCAGCGACGGGACCGTCTACCACTGGTGGCATCCGATCTCCGAACTGGGTCTCCACAACACGATTTCCGATAATCTCCTCTGGATGCCTTTTGTCATGACGGCGTATCTTCAGGAAACGGGCGACGAATCTATTCTGGAATGTCGCGAGCCGTTCGTGGACGATCCCGCACCCCAAACGATGTTCAATCACTGCACACGGGCGATCGACAAAGCCCTGGAACGGTTCAGCGATCGGGGCCTGCCGCTGATTGGTGCGGGTGACTGGAATGACGGCCTGAGCGCAGTCGGACTGGATATGAAAGGCGAGTCGGTTTGGCTCGGACATTTCCTCCATCGTATATTGTTGGACTGGACGCCCCTCACCCGCCGTCGGGGAGATCTCCCGCGGGAGGCGCAGTACCGGGAGCGGGCGTCCCGGCTCCGCGAGGCCCTTAATACGATTGCGTGGGATGGTGAATATTATTTCGGAGCGACAAAGGACTCGGGCGGAAAACTGGGGAGCAGGGAAAATACCGAGGGGAGTGTGTGGCTCAATCCGCAGACATGGGCCATCATCGGCGAGGTTGCAGATGCGGAACGCGCCTGCAGGGTGTTCGACATCGTGGAGCAGCAGCTCGAGTCTGACATCGGGACGCTCCTCCTGCGTCCGGCCTATACAATGCCCGACCGGGAAGTCGGCTACCTGACGCGCTACGCCCCTGGCGTACGTGAGAACGGCGGAGTCTATACGCATGCCGCAACCTGGGCGGTCATCGCCGCCGCCCGCATCGGTCGCGGTGAGTCCGCCTATCGCATCTATTCGGCTCTGAATCCGGTGAAGAGAGGGAAAAACCCGGCACGATACCAGGCGGAACCGTATGTCACCGCGGGGAATATCGAAGGGCCCGATTCGCGTCACTTCGGACGGGGAGGATGGACCTGGTATACAGGGTCGGCAACCTGGTTGTTCAAAGTGGGACTTGAATGGATCCTTGGCGTACGCCCCGCAGAGGATGGGCTTGTCATCGACCCGTGCATTCCCCGGGAATGGGAAGGCTACCGCGTCCGCCGGCTGTTCCGGGGCGCAACATACAACATCGAGGTGAAGAATCCGGCACGCGTCGAATGGGGGGTTGCCCGCGTCGTTGTGGATGGGGTTCCTGCGTGCGAAGGACACCCGCCGCGCTGCAAAACACTTCCGGTGTTTCCCCCGGGTTCGGAACATCACATCATAGTGGTCCTGGGAAAGTGATCCATCAGTCCTGAGCAGACACAAGGGTCTTTCATGCGATTTCTGATCGGTGCACTCTGCGCGCTGACGCTCCTCGCTGAACCTGCCGAAGCGCAGTTGTCGGACACCGCGATTCTGGATTCGATTCAGCACGCGGCGTTCAACTTCTTCTGGCTGGAAGCCAATCCCGCCAACGGGCTCATCCGCGACCGGAACACGTCCGGATCGCCTGCAAGCATCGCCTCCGTCGGGTTCGGCCTCACCAGCATCTGTATCGGAACCGACCACGGATGGGTGCCCCGCGCGTCTGCGGCATCACGGGTGCTGCAGACTCTCCGGACCTTCTGGTATGGTCCGCAGGGAGATGGAAATGCCTATTGCGGCAAGTACGGGCTCTTCTATCACTTTCTCGATATGTCGTCGGCAACGAGAACGTGGGATTCCGAGCTCTCAACGATTGATACCGGACTCCTGCTGGCGGGCATCATCGACGCGAGGGAATACTTTTCTGGAAACGACTCGCTGGAACAATCCATCCGCGGTCTTGCAGATTCACTCTACCGCAGGATGAACTGGGATTTCATGCGGAATTTTCATCTTGGCGTTCTGATGGGGTACCAACCGGGAACGGGATTCACCGGCTACGGAGAGTGGATCGGTTATAATGAAGCGTCCATCATGTACCTGCTCGCCCTCGGCTCGCCCACCTATCCCGTTCCCTCCTCCGCATGGCAGCGCTGGACTTCCGGATATCAGTGGCAGACCCTGTACGGCTATTCCTACGTGGTGTTTCCACCCCTCTTCGGCCACCAGTATGCGCACTGCTGGCTTGATTTCCGGTCGGTCACGGACCAATACATGCAGTCGAAGGGAATAACGTATTTTGAGAATTCACGAAGGGCGACACTTGCACAGCGGGCCTATGCGGTAGCCAACCCCGGTGCCTTTATGGGATACAGCGATTCCCTTTGGGGACTCACTGCAAGCGACACCCCGACCGGTTACCGCGCGCGCGGAGCGCCACCGGCGCAGGATGATGATGGGACCATTACGCCGACCGCGCCCATAAGCTCCATTGCGTTTGCACCCGAGGCCGCCCTTCCTGTCATCCGCAACATGTGGAATAATTACCGGGGTCAGCTCTGGACGACCTACGGCTTCCGGGATGCATTCAATCCTGGCGCCGGCTGGTGGGATACCGATGTGATCGGAATCGATCAGGGTCCGATGATCATCATGATCGAAAATTACCGGACAGGGAAGGTGTGGGAGCGTTTCATGAAGAATGCCGACGTCCAGCGAGGCCTGCAGGCGGCGGGATTTGTTTCCGTCACAGGCGTGCAGGAACCGGTGTCCCCGGGAGGGTATTCCCTCGCCCAGAATTACCCGAACCCCTTTAACCCGTCAACCGTCATCACGTACCATCTCCCGGCTGCGGCGCACGTTCACCTTGCCGTCTATGACCTCCTCGGGAGGGAGGTTGTCTCCCTCGTGGACGGCTTCCAGGATGCGGGGACGCATGCAATCCAATTCGATGCGCGGGGAGCGGCAGCCGGTGTCTATATCTGCCGCGTGGTTGCGGGGCGCTTCTCCGCCGCCCGCATCATGGTGCTTCTCCGGTGACCCCGTGAAGACCTGCCTCTCTCTCCTCGTGCTGGCCGGGATGGCGGCGTCATCGTGTGCACAGCCGGTCACGCGGTCGTGGGACCCACTGCTGGACACTCTCCAGACCCGGACCATCCGCTGGTTTCTCGAGACAAGTGACCCGGCGACCGGGATGACCCCCGACCGCTCACCAACGCCCTCTCCCGCAAGTATTGCTGCCATCGGATTTGCCCTGACGTCCTACCCCATCGCGGCTGAACGCGGCATCATCACACGGGCAGAGGCACTCCTGAGGGTCCGGAACACTCTCCGGCACCTCCTCTCATTGCCGCAGGGCGCTCAATCGCAGGGTGTCGCCGGCTACAGGGGCTTCTTCTATCACTGGCTGCGCCTCTCCGATAACACGCGCGAATGGAATTGCGAATTGTCGACGATCGACACGGGGCTCCTGATGGCGGGAGTGCTCTTCGCACAGTCATATTACAACGGCCCCGCAGCGGCCGAGCGGGAAATTCGAGAAATGGCGGACTCGCTGTACCGCCGTGTTGACTGGATCTGGTTGAGTGAGGGAAGGGCGGGTCTTGCGTACGCGTGGTACCCGGAACGAGGAATGTCGAAAGATTCATGGTTCGGGTATAATGAAGCCATGGTCATGTATATCCTCGCATTTGGCTCTCCGACCCATCCGGCCCCTCCCGAAGGATGGCGCCACTGGATATCCCGGTATGTGTGGGGAAATTTCTACGGGCTCGATTTTGTGAATTTCGGTCCCCTGTTCGGACACCAGTACTCGCATTGCTGGATCGACTTCCGCGGCATCGCGGACGCGTACATGCGTGAAAAAGGGATTGACTACTTTGAAAATTCCCGGCGCGCGACTGTCTCCCACCGGCTCTATGCTGCACACAACCCGCGCTCATTCGCCGATTATGCAGACACCGTCTGGGGCTTGACCGCATGCGATGGGCCGCGTGACACGACTTTCACCGTCATGGGCCGGGAACGAACGTTCCAAACCTATGCCGCCCGCGGGGTGTCGGTCGACTGGTCGTTCGACGACGGGACGATCGCGCCGACTGCAGCCGTCTCGTCTCTCCCTTTTGCGCCCGGGATATGTCTGCAGGCAGTCCGCGCCCTGCGTACAAAATACGGCTCCGCTGTCTGGCGCCAATACGGGTTTGTCGATGCATTCAATCCCACGTACAGGACAAGCGCGACACCGTCAGGCTGGTTCGATCCGGACTATGTCGGGATTGACCAGGGACCGATCGTCCTGATGATCGAAAATTACCGTAACGGGCGGGTCTGGGAAGTGTTGAAGAAGAATCCGTATGTGATCACGGGACTGAAGAAGGCGGGATTCGCGGGGGGCTGGCTGGAACACACGCCTCCGTAAAATTTCCCGCGCGCCATGAAACCACCCCCTCATCCCTCTTCCCCCTCCGCCAGGCTCTCACAGTCGTTGAACGGAACCTGGGAGATCGCGCCGGGAGAGGCGCATCCGCCTGCAGCCGGCTGGGAACAACGGGTCCCCGTCCCCGCGCTGGTTGACGCTGCTTCTCCTCCGTACCGGTGGCAGGACCACCTGTATCACTGGTACCGCCGGACATTCATTCCCTCGTCGCCTTTCGCATCTGAACTGGCGTTCCTGCGCATCGAACAGGCAATGTACGGCACCTCGGTGTACGTCAACGGGACACGCATCGGAGGCGATTGTGCCTGCTACACCTCCCAGGAATACGATGTCAGCAGCCATGTGATCTTCGGAAAGGAGAATGAGCTCCTCGTCCGCGTCGGCCTGAAGGAAACTCTCCCTCCCGAGAGTGCGGTGGGGAAGGACCAGGAACGAAATGAGTTTGTCCCCGGCATCTGGGGGGACGTCGTGCTCGTGATGAGCGGCAACCCGCGGATACGGTTGGTGCAGACGATCCCGAACGTCCGCAAAGCCCTCGTCGAGGCGAGGTTCTGGATCACAAACAGCGGTCCCCGGGATCTGACGGCGGAACTGAGGGCCCTGGTCTCCGAAAAGGTCTCGCGCACAAAGGCATCAGATCCTGCAACCACCCGGGTGAGCGTTCCCGCAGCCGGCGAATGCACAGTCACGCTGGACCTTCCGATCCACGCTCCTTCGCTCTGGTCGCCGGAAAATCCGTTCCTCTATACGGTGGATGCGGAATGCCTGCTGGACGGCAAAGCAACCGACGCGGTGAGTACATCGTTCGGGCTGCGAGAATTTGCGATCAGGGACGGGGATTTTCTTCTCAATGGCAAAAAAATCGTTCTTCGCGGCGGCAATATCGCCCTCCATCGCTTCTTCTCCGACCCAGACAGAGGCTCCCTCCCGTGGGATATGGCGTGGGTGAAAAAACTCCTGATCGACATTCCCCGGGAGCATAATTTCAATTTCTTCCGGAATCACCTTGGCCAGTTGTACAACCGCTGGTATGACGTCGCGGACGAACACGGCATGCTGCTCCAGAACGAGTGGCAGTTCTGGACGACGTCGGGAACGCGCGAACAAATTGAGAAGGAATTCACCCGGTGGCTCGAGGACAACTGGAATCACCCGAGCATCATCATCTGGGATCCGTTGAACGAATCGACGGACGAGGTGGTGCAGCATCAGATTGTTCCGCGCATGAAAACCATCGATCCCACAAGACCGTGGGAATCTGTGGACTTCGTCGAGCAGCATCCCTACATCTATTCTCTCGGACCGGTCCTGATCGACCGCCGGTTCGGGTTTACGGAGGCGCTGGAACGGATCGAACGCTGTGCCACCCCCTCCATGATCAACGAATTCCTCTGGTGGTGGCTGGACAGGAAGGGGAATCCCACGGCCCTGACGCGGGAGGTCATGACGCGCTGGCTGGGGAATGACCCCCCTCCGTCCGATATCATCGCCCACCAGTCATTCCTTGCCTCGGAGCTCGTGGAGCTTTTCAGGCGCATGCGCGTGGACGCAATCCAGCCGTTTGTCTACCTGAGCAACAATGACGGTCCCACGGGCGATTGGTTTCTCGGGGATATAAGGGAACTTCGCCCCAAACCGGTCCTGCAGGCGCTCAAAAATGCGCTCGCCCCGTTCGGCATCAGTTGCGAACTCTGGGACCGCCATTGTACCGCACAGGAGCAGCGCACAGTAAGAATGTTCCTGTTCAATGACACACAGGAGCCTCAGAGCGGAACGATCCGGTGGGGGGTCGTGGACCCGGATGGGGTATGGCTTTCCGCGCGGGAAGAGGCGGTGGAAATCAATCCGTGCGACACGGTCATCCTTCCCGTTCCGGTGATGTTGCCGGATCGAAGCGGTGCGTTCACGATTCGGGCGGAGATCCGCCGCGGGAACGGTCCGTGTGTTGCATATTCGGAAAAGAGGGTGTTCGTCCTCGAGGAGCCGCACGTCGCTCCGCACCTCCGGAACCGGCCGTGTGCCATCCTTGCAGATCAGCCCGGGATTCACGAGTTTCTTTTGTCAGCGGGGGTGGATGCTGTCCCGGTGCGCGACGTGGATCTTGGGCGGTGCACGACGCTTGTTGTCGGCGAAGGGATGATTGCCGGCGGCAGGTACCAGGCGCGCATCGGCGCCATCACAAAATTTCTCCAGCAGGGGAACTCCGTCATCCTGATTGAGCCTGAGTTCGATGTCACCGAACCGGAAACGCTCAATGTGGCGCTGGGTGTCGAGCTCTCCGTCGTTCGCCGTGAAGATGCCGACAGGGGCGGATATGATTCATACATATTCGCCGAGGATCTCTCACATCCGCTCTGGAACGGACTGTTGCCGGAGCACCTGAAGATGTTCAACGGCGGATACGGCGGTGAGGTCGTGTCGCAGCATACCGTGACGCCGAATGTTGCCCAGCATGTCCTCGCACGTTGCGGACTTCAACTCGCGGTCGTGGCCGTTGCGGAATTGCCCGTCGGGCCGGGGAAGGTGATCATTTCTCGTCTGCAGGTCCGGGGGCGGTTGATGCCGGGAACCGGGCCCGATGAACTCTTTGCGCGCCGCGTGGACCCCGTCCTCCGGCAGTATATGCTGAATCTCCTCGCATACGCGTCAGGCTCCCAGGAACAACCGAAATGAATGCCAGAACACGTCCCCTCGTTGCAGCACTGATCCTGATTCTCCCCGCGCAACCGGCGGCACTCTCCCAGGGAGTGCGGACGGTGGATGCCGCCGCGGAACGGAGAATTGACTCGCTCCTTGCCCGCATGACCCTCGAGGAGAAAATCGGGCAGTTAAACCAGACGCATGTCGACTGGGACGAAAAGGCGAAGCAGTACGTTATCCCCCCGGAACGGCGTGAAGAGCTGCGAAAAGGCCTCGTGGGGTCCCTCCTGAACTGCGTCGGAGCCCGCGAGTCGCGTGAAGTGCAGCGCGTCGCGGTGGAAGAATCGCGGCTTGGCATCCCGCTCCTGTTCGGCCTCGATGTGATTCATGGATTCCGGACGATCTTCCCTATCCCGCTCGCAATGGCCGCGTCATGGGACACCAATGCGGTCCGCCACGCATCACGGGTCGCCGCCGTCGAAGCAACCGCTGCCGGTATACACTGGACATTCGCCCCGATGGTGGATATAGCACGGGATCCCCGCTGGGGGAGAATCGCGGAAGGGTTTGGCGAGGATCCGTTTCTCTGTTCCGCCATGTCCGCCGCCGCAGTCCGGGGCTTTCAGGGCGATCGCCTCCGCGACGCTTCCTCCCTCGCTGCCTGTGCCAAGCATTTCGTTGCCTACGGGGGGGCGGAAGGGGGGAGGGATTACAATACGGTGGATATCTCCGAGCGCACGCTCCGTGAAGTCTACCTCCCGTCGTTCCGGGCCGCCGTCGAT
>JBGPYM010000027.1:0-19268 GCA_041493205.1 Bacteroidota bacterium | reverse complement strand
GCCATTACGAACCCGGCGATTTCCAACCCCGACACCGTGGGGGGTGACGACCGCTACCTCCCCTACGATCTCACGCAAGGGGGGAAACCGTTTCAGGTCGACCAATCGAAGACGGGGAACCGGTTCTCCGGATTCATTCAGGATGAACTCCGGTGGGGAGCGTGGACATTCAGCGCGGGGATACGATTCGATTCGTTCAAGCTTATCGAGACCGAATCTGCGGTATCGCCGCGAGTCGGCGCCTCCTATGCGCTCACTGACGATCTGGTTCTGCGCGCTTCGTATAACCGGATCGTCATGCAGGCACCCTTGGAAAACTATCTTGTTTCGAGTTCTGCAGAGGCCCGTACGCTTGTGGGGCCGGAGCAGGGGACCGTGCCAACGAACGTACGGAGCGAGAAGGCCCACGTGTTCGAGCTGGGCGCCGCCTATCAATGCAACCCCTCCCTGGACTTCGACCTGTCCGGCTACACAAAGTTCATCGACGACTTCATCGTGAAGGTGGAACTCGGGAATACCGGCGTCATTTTTCCCGTGAATCTGAAACAGGGAATCGTTGCGGGTGCCGAGCTGCGGGTAAGGCTCCGTGCATGGAAGGGATTCTCCGGATTCCTCTCCTTCAGCACGAGCGTGTCGCGCGGGCTTGTGCCCGACGACGGGTCGACGCCCTTTGCGGCCGGGCTTGTCCTGGGTGAGGAAGGCGAAGCATACTCCGATCCGTTCAAGGGAGAAGACAGCTTTCCGACCGAGCACAACCAGTTATTCACGGCGTCATTCGGCCTCACGTACCAATTCCCGGCCGGGATATTCGCCACGGCAGGCGGCCGGTTCGACTCGGGATTTCCCTTCGACCTCACCGGGCCGCAGGGGCAGGCTCTCGATGAGTCGCAATCGCGCGCAGAATTGCGGCGGCGGGGTTACACAGATCAGGTGATCGGCCTGCTCGAGCTCGCCCCGGAAACCGCGGGATCACCTGACAGATCGGTTGCGCCGCACGCCGTGTTTGATGCAACGGCCGGCTGTGATTTCTCGCAGGCGATGCACGTGCCGCTGCAGCTGAGCGTGACGGTTCTTAATATCTTTGACACACTGTATCTGTATAAGTTCGAATCGACGTTTGGGGGGACGCACTTTGGGCTGCCAAGGACTTTTGCGGCCCGGCTGCAATTCACATACTGATTGCAAAAGGCACCGGCAGGGACGCCGGTGCTACTAAGGGAATCAGACTGGAAGAGACACGGGCAAGACGCCCGTGCCACTAGAGGCAATTGATTCTGCAGGCGGCGTTGGGTATCTTGCCGGCACCTTCAGGAGACCTCCGCCGTGCAACCGCTGCCCGAGAAGATTCCAAATTCCTGCCGTCCCCTTCAGATCATTCCCGCGTTCGAAGAGTGGGTGGGGGCGACCGATGAACTGATCCGGGAGAGAGTCCGCGGCCTGGTGAAGACCGGCCTTGGCGGACTCGTGACCAACGTCAGGATTCAGAACTACCTGCGCGACGAGACGTCGTGGGACATACTGCAGCGGGGGGTCAGGATCGCGCACGACGAAGGGCTCCGGGTCTGGATCTACGACGAGGAGGGATACCCGAGCGGTGCGGCGGGCGGGATGGTCCTGGAACGGGAGCCGTCCGTCGAAGCACAGGGACTCATCCGCGTGGTGGATGCCGCCGGCGGGGTCCGTTATGACGTGATTACGCTCTACGAAGCAACGCACGCCACCGAGAATTTTTACAAGAAACGCCACATCCCAAATATTCTTGACCCGGTAGCGGTCGCGACCTTCCTGGCGGTGACGCACGACCACTACGCGCGCGTTCTCGAGCCCATCGGAAAATATGTCGAGGCCTTCTTCACTGATGAACCGGCGCTCATCTGCGCGTATATTCCGAAAGACCGCGACTATCCGAGGACTCTTCCGTGGCATGCGCGGGTGCCGGAGGAATTCCGAAGGAGAAAGGGGTATGACCTTCTCCCTCATCGCGAGAGCCTGTTCGTCGATGTGGGCCCTGAGGACAGAAAGATCCGTTGCGACTTTTACGATGTAATCGCCGACCTCTGCGCGGAGACGTACTTCGGGGGATTGCAGGAGTGGTGCCACACGCACCACGTCGCTTCGAGCGGCCACCTGTTGGGCGAGGAGACGATGGTGTGGCAGACGGATTTCGACGGGGACCCGTTCACCTGTTACCGGAAGTTCGACATTCCCGGCATCGACATGATACTCTCGGACCCGGAGAAGATCATGGCGAAGGACTACTTCATGGTCCCGAAGATCGCCGGCTCGGCGACCCGCCTGCAGGGAAAGCGCCGGCTGATGTGCGAGATCAGCGATTTCTTCGGGATGATGGACAAGAAGCCGGCGACCACCGAGCAGATGAAGTGCACGGCGGGCATTCTGTACTCGTGCGGCGTCACTGACCTTTGCTCGTACTATCCGCTCTCCTTCGCTCCGGAGCATGAGCTCAAGCCGATGGAGATTGCCGCAACCGAGTACCGGAAGTACACGGAGTTTGCGTCCCGTCTGAACTGGATCTTCACCGGCGGCACGATTGATGCGCGCGTCGCGGTGCTCTATCCCATCAACTCCCTCCGGTCGCATTACACCCCGTCCAACCGTTCCATGTACGAGCCGCATCCCAATGCGGACGTGAGATTTCTGGACGAGAAGTTCACGTCGTTATGCCGGAATCTTCTCCAGCAGCAGATCGATTTCGACATCGTGGATGAGCGGAGCCTTGCCGGGGCGAAAATCGAAGGGACGACACTGGCGGCGGGTGACCGTCACTACCGGATGATCGTTCTTCCTCCGATGGATACGCTGAGACTCTCGTCGATGGAGATTGTGAGCCGGTTCGTTGAAAGCGGAGGGTGGGTGCTTGCGCACGAGCTGATTCCGGCATATGCAGCGGAGGGCCCGCAGGCGGACAATCAGATTACGCCCATGATCAGGAAACTCCGGTCGGCGGGGGCACTCGGCGGGTCGGCGCCGGGATCGCCGCCCATCGGCTATCTGGTGCGGTCCCGCCTTCCCGCACATTGCGCACTCGCTCCGGCGTCGACCAACATCCTCTGCACACTGGTGAAGAGGGACGACGGCCCGGCATATTTTCTCGTGAACGTCTCTTCAAAGGAGTATGAGGGGACCGGGACGTTCCGGGCAGAGGGGAAGCCGCTGCTCTACGATCCCTCCGCGGGGGATGAACGCCCGCTGCAGAGCGAGCGGACAAGCGATGCCCGCGTGCAGGTGACCCTGAAGCTTCACCCTTTTGAATCGGTCTTTGTGGTTTTCCGGTAGATCAGCTGCCCAGACCCGACTTTATCAGGTAGGAATCGAGCGTCATCAGCGGCGCACCCGGCATTTCGAGGGCGTGCTGATTCAGAAGGCGTGCGTCGTATCGATACCCTTTCATAAATCCCCCGTTGCCGGCGCCGATAGCATTCCCACCGGAGCCGACACCCTTCCTGACACCCTGCGTGATGCTGCCATAGATTTCCAGCCGCTGGCGTCTGCGATTCTGATTGTCGGCCCCGGTGACTCCCCCCTTCAGCGCAAAGATCGAAGCCTGAATCGTGAACACGTTGCTCCCGCTGTTTGCCACATTGACGTCGGTGTTTCCGATAACGATGTTTTTGTTCGCCAGGAGCCCGATGAGATCGGTGGATCCCGGATAGTACCGGGGATTTGTTTGACAGACCAGGTCGTTCGTGATGAAGATATTTCCCCCGGCGGCGGCAGCCGTGTCGCTGATGATCGATACTTTTCCCTTGACCGTCCCCTCCACAAACACGTCCACGCCGCGGGTCGGAATCACCCCGCTTGAAGGAGGGTCAACAACGGGATCGGTGACCCGGAAATCACCGTAGTAGCCGGTGTTGTTCGAGCTCTGGGAACCCGATCCCCGGTTGGTAAGCCGGACGTCCGTGAAGTACCTGATTTTCTGATCGCCGCCGCCATCGATGAAGAACTGCAGGTGCAGCTGCTGGTGAGAATCAAGATTCTCGCCGTTGTTGATGGCGTATTTCTGATCCCAGTCCGGTCCGGGCCCGCCCGGTGCGAAGACGGGATCGGAGGGTTGCGGCAGGGCGGCCGGGAACTGAATGGTGATACCGCTCCGGGGAATACCGTGCGTGAACACCGGGAACGTTCCCGGTGTAATCGTCACGGGCAGGGTGGTGGTGACCGTCCCTGTGAAGACGGGCATCACAAGATTGCCACCGTAATGATCGATCAGCAGCGTGTTGTTGCTGTGCAGATTTCCGTTGGCCGTGTCGTACGTGGTCCAGGGAATGTTTCCGGGGTCGTTGTCCGTGAGGACGACGAACTGGTCGAAGAAGCCCGGCGAGAGATAGGAAATGAACGACACCGTCTGTCGGGGGGATCCCGTGGCGGGATAGGTACCCTGCGACACCACGCGCAGGCGGGCCCCCTCCGGTGTCACGGTCACGTTCAGTGTTCCTCCGCCAAAGCCGACATCGTGCTTGAAACCTGCCCAGGAACTCGCGTCGAAACTGCCGATGGTAGCCGCGGTATTTTGAAAGTAGAGCGCCGTCGCGACCATATTGGCGCCGCTCCGGGCGATGGCATACGCATTCGATTTGTTCTCGTAGGTCACGAAATTCTCAACGGCATCGTTCGTGTTCCGGCCGCTGTTGAGTGCGATCATCAACAGCGACATGCCAAGGACCATCAAGAGTGAAATCCGACCGGTCACGGAGCCCCCCGCCCAAAGTTCTTGATCTCGAAATCCAGTTGTTTCCAGTTGACTTTAATAATGCCGAGGGAATCGGCCGTTTCAGGGAGCACGAACGGATACTGGTTTTCCACGCGCACGGTGACCTCGATCCCTGCGATTTCCTTCAGCTGCGCGGAAGAGACCGGACGGGCGAGCGTGTCCCCGTTGTATTTGTGGTATTTGAAGTCAAGATATGTCACGCCGAGGCTTGATCCTTCCCACTGCCCGCCGTTTTCCACGCGATAGAGCATACGTTCCCGGGGATTCGCGGCCGAGTGCAGGAGTCCGCCCAGCATATAGGCAACTGAATCGATGGTCCCGTCCCCTTCCGGCGCGGCGTCGGTGACGAGATCCGTCTTGAAGGAGATGTAGTCCGGTCCCGCAGCAATCACCACGGGGGCTGTCATGTTCTCATGAAGGGCGCAATAGCCGATGCGGTGGAAATCCTCTTCCAGGAGACTGACAAGGGCGGTGAGATTCTGCTGCGCAACGATGTCATCGCGCGATTCCTGTTTTCTCTGGAAATCGTCTCCCTGAAAGTGCAGGAGATTGAGAAGAAAGGCTCCGCCGAGCATCGTTGCCCCAAGAAAATCCAGGATAATCTGGAAACCCATTGCTTCTCCCTTTACAGAAAATTATAATAGCTTACGACGACGCTTCGCCGGATGGCAACCTGCTCACCCTGGATCTGGAGGAAATGAACATCGGACCCGGGGACGGTGTCGGTAACTGCAACGGTGACCAGTTTGTACCAGGTTCTCGTGGACGTCGTGGTATCCCCGGACGGGTCGTAGTACCGGACTTTACACACGACATGGAAGAGTCCGATGCCTTCGACCCCGACGGTGTCGCTGTAGTTGTTGTAGTCATCGACGTCTTCGAAAGTCGACGGGGATGATTCGCCCGGTTCGGGCCCGAGGGTCACGGAGAGGTTGGCAAGAAGCGCCGCGGAGTCTGTCGGGCTGGTCGGACGGGGCTGGACAGCATGCGTCACAGTGTACTCGTCGAAGTAGAGCGCGTTGCTTGTCGCCTTCTCGATGAACGAGTTGGCGACGGAGATCGCATTCAGCCCGATTTTGCTGGTCAGAACGGTTTCCTCCGTCGACATGTTGCCCGAGTTTTCGGTCAACATGAGTGTGGCGAGCAGCGCACCCGCAAAAATGAGAAAGATCATCTCGAAACGAACCATACACTCCCTCGTACACTTTCAGCGACGCAAGAGAAGGCCAGGCATGCAGGCAAATCCACCGGATCCGAAGGACGGTGCCTTCTCGAATGAGATATTTTTCTTCGAATAGAACGTGTGAAGCGCTGGGGGAACGCGGGGTCGCGCCCGGCGTGCACCCTATACTATTCAACTGCGGCCCGAGGTGTAGTGATACTTCGCACTCCGACGCTCTCGCTCGCGCATCGTGTGATCCAAAGCAACGCTGCACGCGATCGCAGAATTGCGCGACCTCCTGAGTGTAAATTTTTTCAACACCTACGACATCGATAGGCGCAACGAGCATGCATCCTGCACAAAAAAGACTGGCTGTCTTTGAAAGGTACCTGACGCTCTGGGTGATCTTCTGCATGATTGCGGGTATTGCGTTGGGGAAGCTCTTGCCGGGAGTGATCGATGTTCTACGGGGGATGGAGTTCGGAAGAGGGAGCCATATCAATGCGCCAATTGCAATTCTGATCTGGCTGATGATTTACCCAATGATGCTGAAGATAGATTTCACGAGTATCGCCGGAGTCCGGAGACAGCCAAAGGGAATCCTGATCACACTCTTCATCAACTGGCTTGTCAAGCCGTTCTCCATGGCGCTCCTTGCCAGTTTGTTCTTCAGGCACCTCTTCTTCGCGTGGATCGGCGAGCCGTTGAGCGATCAATACATTGCGGGGTGCATCATCCTGGCCGCTGCGCCTTGCACGGCGATGGTGTTTGTCTGGTCCTCTCTCACCGACGGCGATGCGCCCTATACGCTGGTGCAGGTGGCCATAAACGATTTGATCATGCTGCTGTTGTTTGCCCCGATCGTCACATTGCTTGTCAACGGTGCGAGCAGCCTCTCAGTTCCATTTATGGTACTGATGTACAGCGTGGTAATATTCATTGTGATCCCCCTTGCCCTCGGAAGCTTCAGCAGGATCGTCCTGATCAAGGCAAAGGGAAAGGAGTGGTTTGAGGCCAGGTATATACAGCTCTGGCACCCGGTGACGATCATCGCGCTTCTCGCCACGCTGATATTCATCTTCGCCTTTCAGGCAGACAACATCACAGGGCGCTGGCTGCATGTGATCCTGATAGCGATTCCCCTTCTGCTGCAGGTCTATTTCAATTCCTCGCTCGCGTACGGACTTATGAGGCTCTTCAAAGTGCCGTATACCATCGCTGCACCGGGCGCGCTGATCGGGGCAAGCAACTTCTTCGAGCTCGCCGTTGCGACAGCAATCGCGCTGTATGGGCCGGATTCCGGGGCTGCGCTTGCGACCGTGGTGGGTGTCCTCGTCGAGGTGCCTGTGATGCTGTCGGTATGTTCCGTCTGTAACAGAACCCGCCACTGGTTCCCGGTCGCGCCGGACGCCGCGGCACCCAGCCCGCGCCTGCCTGCCTGACGGTAGACGAGAAGCTTGCGTTTAAGACATAACTCGAGAGCAACTTCGGGAGGGAGTGCAGGTTGTCGGGGTCGCTCTTGACGAGTCCGAAAAGGTCCAGGCTTTTGCAGTAGAGAACGGGAAGAATTCTCCGATCTTATTCGGAACAGATGATGTATCAATGAAATTCGGGGGGATCGAGTCGATCCCCACGACTTTCATCATTGATAAACAAGGAGGTCTTCGAAGAGGAAATCCAAAAACTGCTGTAACATCAAACCTTCCAATGTTTACTAAGGACGCGGTCGAGATACTGGCTCGTCGCATTGACCACCAATTCGCTGTCACACTCCTCCGCAAAACGCCTGCAGAGTGATTCCTTGAGCCGGACTGCCGCCGTGTAGTCCGGAGCGTCCTCAATGATTTTCTCCGCTTCTTCGCAATACCTGCGAATCAGGATATTCTGCCTTTCCGCCTCTTCGATACCCAGGATCTCACTCATGTAATTCCCTTTCATCTGGTCTATCCGTATGATGCACAAAAGTGACGAACGGGTCGACCGCTACAGTTCTCGGACTACTTCAAGGACGGAAGCGACAATTTTCTCCATTCTCCCTGCCACAGCGACACTGAGGGACGAGCTTATCTTCCCCGTTTCCGCGGGGACGATGCCGAGGATGGTTATCGCTGGAGGGGAAGGAAGGGCGCGGGCCGAGAACAGGAGCTCCCGCAAGCCGCTCTGATGGGGCGAGAACCCGGGTGCCCACTGAAGTTTGAGCTGATCCGGCGCAGCCCGGATGATTGTCCCCGGGGGATCATGTGACATGAGGCAGTCGACAATGATGACTCTCTCCCGGCCCTCAAAAAACCGGATCAACTCAAACCCTTCCGTCCCCCCGTCGATCACTTCAACGCGTGGCGGGAGGTGGAGCGCCTGGAGGCGCCGAGCGACATGGACACCTACTCCCTCGTCGGAGAGGAGGATGTTCCCCACGCCGAGGACGAGCGTGGACAACATGATTTAGAGTAACCTGAATGACTTCACGGACCTGCCTGGTTGCAGGAGGTGTACCGCACAGGCTATGCACGGATCAAATGACCGGACGATGCGTGCGATGGAAAAAGGATTCTCCGTGTCTTCCACCGTCGCCCCGATAATCGCCTGCTCTATGGGACCCGGGCCACCTTTGTCATCTTTCGGCGATGCGTTCCAGGTCGTCGGCACCACGGCCTGGTACCGCGCGATCTTTCCTCCCTTGATGTCGATCCAGTGACCGAGCGCTCCGCGCGCAGCACACCACAGACCCATGCCGTGAGCCTCATCCGGGATCTTGTGATCGGTGCAGACCGGTTCCTCCAGCTTCACCTGCATGATCATTCCTTCGAGCTCATCCGCCACGAGCTTGCACTCGAGCGCGCGGGAAAGGTGTCTCCCCATAACAGAATAGAGTGCTTCCGGTCCGACTTGAAAGTGCTTGAGGGCCCCGTCGATGAGTTTGTACGCCTTCGCGTTCTTGCCCGATTGATACGCCATGGCCATCCTTGCAAGCGGACCGACCTCGTACGACTGATTGTCATACCGCGGGGCTTTCAGCCAGCTATATGCGCCTTTCTTTTCCGGGTTAGGAACCGTTTCCCCACGCTGCGGGTGCAGGTGGCTCGGCGATTCATACCAGGAAGAGTGGACATCCTCGGTGATCCTGGCCGGGTCAACGCGCTCGATCTGTCCATCAGCCATGCGCCCCATCGGGAAGAACCGATTGCGCTTCGTGACATCGGGTTCGGCATCGAGGTCAAAGAGGCCGAACGACATCAGCCGTTTGCACCCCTCACCGATATCCAGGTAATCACGATACACCTCTGCCAGGGTGAACACATCGGGGACATATACATTGTCGATGAACTCCCGGAGCTCATTAAGCCGCCACAATGACGTAGTAATGTTGTCAATGCGCGGTCTAATGGAAACGCCGCCCGGGACGATTGAAGCCATGTGCGGCATCTTGCCGGACCAGATCGCGCAAAGTTCGTGGGCCTTCAGCCTGATCTGATAGCCCTGAATATAGTGTTCGACGAGTGCATCGTGAACTGCCTTCGGCACTCGATAATCGGCTTCAAAGCGCGGGATGAACGGCGGAACATCCGGCCCGCGGAAATAGTCGAGCGACGCCAGGTGGTAGAAATGGAGGATGTGCGACTGAATGTAATTTGCTCCCTGCATGATGTTCCGAATGATGCGGCCGTTATCCGTCGGCATGATTCCGAACGCATTTTCGAGGGCCTGGGACGAGGCGATAGCGTGGGGGGTCGGACAAACTCCACAAAACCGCTGGGTGATCTGGATCGCATCGACGGGGTTTCGTCCTATGAGAATCTGCTCAAATCCCCGGTAGAGCGTTCCCTCTGCCCTCGCCTCGACGACCTTCTTGTTATCCACCACTGCCTCGATCTTCAGGTGTCCTTCGATCCTGGTCATTGGATCGAGCATGACGGTCGTTTTGATTGTATTCATGGTGTTCACCTTCTCTGATAAATCGGTGAATGCTCATCCGGAAATCCTTTTTCGGTACAGCCGATGCAGGGGGAGCCGGCGTTGATGCACCAATTCACGCCGCCGTTCCAAAGCCGGATCGGGCAATCGGCGTGCGTAAAAGGCCCCTTACAGCCGAGTTCCAGGAGGCACCCTTCATCACCGAACCTGGCGGCAAATATTCCGTCGTCAAGAAAATTGCGGTTGATGCAGCGGTTGTGCACCGACTGACCGTAGAACAGTTTGAGTCGCCCGATCTCGTCGAGTTCTTTCGGCTTCGGCATCCCGTACAGCAGGATCTTCGACACCGTCCCGATGAACCAGTCGGGGTGACTCGGGCAGCCGGGGATGTTGATCACCGGGGTTGCAATGTTCAAAGACGTAAACACCTCGGTCAATCCCTTGCATCCGGAGGGGTTCGGTTCTCCGGCGGGAATGCCGCCGTACGCCGCACAGGTCCCGACGGCAAGCGCAGCCATCGCTTTGCGGCCGAAGAAATCCGTCCACTTCAGCATTGTCACGGGCGCTCCCGCCTCCGCTCCGATCGATCCGTACATGCCATTCTGTTTGGTTGGAATTGCTCCTTCGACGACGAGCACATATTTGCCTGCGTACTTTTGTGCTGTCTCCTTCGCTGCGTCGATGGACAATGACCCCGTCGCCGCCATTAATGTCCCGTGATATGCCAGGATGAGTCTGTGTCCCGGAAGGACTTGTTCGAGGATGACATTTTTGATGCTCGGGTGAATCGTGTTAATGACAGAGACAGAACAACCACTGCACGTAGATGCCTGGAGCCAGATAATGGGATACTCTTTCACAATCTTTTGCAGTGCGACGGCGAGCTTTTCGGGAAAGTCCTTCATGAAGCCAACGGCAGCAGGGGCAGCCACTGCCCAGCGGACGAAATCCCTGCGGGAAATTCCGTGACGTGGCGGCATCGCGTGGTCCTTTCGCGTTGTGAGGACAATCTTGAACGACTGGAATGAGCGGGATGACGGACGGAGGCGAGTTGCAGGGGTAGCGGGTCGTTCGAGTGGGTGCGTAAACCTGAAACGCTCGGAGGTTCCTTCGCTCCTGCGACGAGCCACTCATCGCGGAGGAAATCAGGCCAAGCTACTGAACCGTTCAGCGATTGTCAATAACGAGATATTCAACACATTCGATTTCGACCGAGGGCCGGTTTTTTCCTTCGACCCTGCTGATTTCTTCTACGATCAGGATGAATAAATCAACTCTTTGGAGAGCTATTATGCGGAGAATGTCGAATAGTGCTCCCCAAACGACAATAGTTGCCCGGGCACAAATATTGAAGTAATGCAAGCACATGGAAGCCACCGAAAATCTCGAACAGCGTCTGGCAGAGATTCTCCTCACACTCTCCTTCCAGGCAAAAAAAACCAACAGAGAGCTCTCCGCATCGCTCGGCCTGACGGTCAATGAGCTCCATAGCATCATCGTCATTTCGTCAGAGAGGCCCGGCCGGGTCTGTACACTCGCAGGCGCAGTCGGCCTGAGCGTCACATCGATCTCCAAAGTGTTGCGGACTCTCGAGAAGAAAGGACTGATCACCCGAATTCATGGAGCGGAGGATCACCGGGAAGAGATCGTTCAATTGACGGACAAAGGCGCAAAGGTGATGCACCAACTTCTTTCAATCTCACACGACCGGGCACGGTATGTCCTCGGGAACATCCCCACCGAGAGGTGGACCTCGTTTCTCCGCTGCATGCGTGTTCTCTCGGAGGGTGTACCGACTGAGTGAGCCGGGGAGCCTCCTCTGCAGCCCCATTTCGCATTCCCACACAAAAAAAACGAAAGGACCCTTGCATGGAACAGAGCCTGACCCGAAAGCAATTTCTCGCCAATACGACCAAGATGGCCGCAGCGGTTGCTGTTGGAGCCGGTGCGATGACCGCATTCGGATCGAAGACCCTCGCCGGGACGGTCGCAACCCCGTGGCCGTGGCCCTATCAGAAGCTTGATCCCGAGAAGGTCCGCATCCTGGGCCACGACAGCTATTACAGCGGCAAAGGATGCGCATACGGTGCGTTCCATGCCCTGATGTCCGAATTACGGACTCTGGTGGGAGAGCCGTTTTTATCACTTCCTTCGGAGATCATGGTATTCGGCGCTGGTGGTGCAGTCGGCTGGGGGACTCTGTGCGGGGCAATCAATGGCGCTGCAGCGCTGATCAGTCTCGTAACTCCGAAAGCGACCTCCGACATACTGGTGAACGAGCTCCTCGGCTGGTACACACAGGTCCGGTTTCCAACGGATATCAGCAACCAGTATGCAGTAGCTCACACGTTTACCGACACCAGGTATGACCAGGTCCTTCCACAGAATATCTCAGGGTCTGTCCTGTGTCACGTCTCAAACAGTGAGTGGTGTGTGGCATCCCACTTTGCGGTCTCGTCCAACGAGCGGAAAGAACGTTGCGCGCGATTGACGGGAGACGTCGCGGCGTACGCTGCGAAGATCCTGAATGACAACGTCGATGGGACGTTTGCCGCACTCTATGTCCCGCCGGCGAGTATCGCCACCTGCAATACCTGTCACAGCTCAACGGTCGTCAATAACGTCGCAGCCAAGATGGAATGTGGTCAGTGCCATGGCGATCCTCACGCTCCCACCGCGTCTGTCAACCAGATTGAGGCAGTCGGCTCCACCTATGCTCTCAGACCCAACTACCCAAATCCCTTCAATCCGTCGACGAAGTTGCAGTTCTCCCTTCCGAAATCGGAGCGGGTGGAGCTTTCCATCTATGACATCCACGGGAGACTGGTCAAGACGCTCATCGACCATCAGGATTACTCGCCGGGAACGTTCGTCGTCGACTGGGACGGCACCGATGATAACAGCATGCGGGTTGCGAGCGGAGTTTACTTCTCCAGGATGCAGGCAGGAACTTTCTCCGCCACACAGAAGCTTGCCCTGGTGAAGTAGAGGTCAGCGGTTCCACGGTGTACAGAAGTCCACCACACAATCCATCCCTCCGGGGATGGATTGTGTGTTTCGGGATCAAACAGGCCGAGTTCTGCCGGCACCGTAGACCAGGCGGACCAGCGTGAAGATCAAAACGCAGAGGATGGCTGTTCCGGGAAAATAGAAGGCCTGCAAGAATATGCCGGCGGATCGGGCCATCGAGATGGAAAGGCCCGCGAGCGCGACGCCCGCGGCAAGCGTGCACGGGACGGCGATACCGTACGATGAAAAACGGAAGAGCAGGACGGAAATCAGGATAATGCCGCCAATGCACAAGGCCTCAACGTTGTCCGCGCGTCGAACCACTGCATTGTGCAATATGCTTGCGGTGATTGATGCACATTCCATCGGAAAGAATGCATATCTGGATAACGGGAATCCATTATCATGGACATCGACAAAGACCGTCTTCCCCGTGATTCGTCGCCCTGCATTTCCGGAAAGGGTATCAGATTCTCCCGTTGGGGTTACATACCGCAATTCCCCCGACTTCGATTCGTTCGCAGACACCACCGCAGACATGTCGTAAGGGTATGAATACATGGCATAGGACCGCCCTTCCTCGTCCACGGGAATCGAGAGGGCTCCGATGCGATATACCTGGCCCCCGCGGCTATAGCGCGCGGGAAAGTCTGTCTTTTGCAGCTTGAGAGCCGCGGCAAGCGACACGTCCATCACAGTCTGAACGGAGTCAGCGATCCAATACCGCAACCTGATGAAAGGACTCCATTGAAGAAGCGGCGTAGGCCATGGGCCCAACCTTGAGGATTCGTCGAGAGATGACCCGACAAGCCGGTAGTCGCTTACAATGACATCCTGCCCGGGAGGGGGGGTGTTTGTGATCAGCCAGAGGGGCAGGCGGTATTGCAGGACGTTTGGTGACTCATTCAAAAAACGCTGATCGGCAGAAGTGTCCTCGAACGCCCACCACGGGACCGGCACGACAAATAACGCCGGTTTCGATTTGTTCATTTCACGGACCAGTCTCGCAGTATTGCGCAAGTAACGAGCATAGTCATTGTTCAACAGAGTCATATGCGCTGCAACGAGATTGCTCTCATCCGGCTGCGCACTGGCGACAACCCGCAGCGCAGAGGAATCGAGCGGCGCAGCCCTTCGTACCCCAAGGACAGTGACCAGTATGCAACCACCTGCGATCACGAGGCGCAGCAGGAGCCCTCCCCTGTCGAATAAGGCGCGGCTCGAGCGCCCGACAAACCCGAGAGGTTGATCCTGCATTGTGCGATGCCCCGAGGCTTTGTCCGCACGAAGGAGTAGAGCGAGCCGAACAAGGATGACAACCGTCACCGCCCCGAGGAGAACATAGAGGACAACCGGCACCAGGAATTCATCGGGGGTCTCCACGCCGAGCATGCGCAAGAGTTGGAGCGCTTCAAGCAAGCCGCCCCGCGCCACAAGACCCTTCATGGGGATGAACCGGAGACCGACAAATCCTGCGAGGATCAGCGCGAGGGCAAGCATTATTGAACGCTGCGATTTCATCGCCGGCCTCCGCCCGTATACCGGTCGGGAAGTTCATATCGGTATGCATCCCCTGCCGGCTCTTTCCCGGTGATGCTTTCCGATCTGTGCGGGGCGGAAAGAAGAATCACTAGACCAATAAACGATGCGACGATGGCTGTAAGAATGAACAGCGCCCCGAACCCTACGGCTTTACGTTCCGGGTAGAGCGTATTCCTTTCGCCCTCCGCGCTGCTGGAACCGGAAACCCGGCCTCGAGCGAGCATCTGCCGGAGTGTTCGCACGCGGCGGTTAAACAACCGGCACGCGTTGCACGCCGCCAGGTGACCGAAGAGCGCCGGTTCGTCGGCTTCTTCCAGCTCCCCATCTTCCCAGGCACTGATCTCGAGTCGCCAATCATCGCATGTCATAGCTGGCCCTTTCAACATTCGGTACACGTTCGGTCGTACGGAGAGCGGCAGTCTCAGCGCTCATGTTCAAGGTAGGCGAGGAGCGATGCGAGCGCCTCCCGTGCCTTGTAGAGCCGGAACTTCACTGTGCTGACCGGCATCCCTATCGTATGCGCAATCTCATCGTACGTGAGATCTTCATACTCCCGGAGAATAACCACCTCCCTATAATCAGATTTCAAGCGGCCAACTGCCTGGCGGATCGCGGCACCAATATCCGCGTCCACCGCGAGTTCGTATGGCGACTTCCCATCCCACAGGCCATCTGAGGATTCCAGGGCCGGCGCCCGTTTCCCGGCACGCAACATCATCAGGCACCGGTTCCTTGTCACCTGGAACAACCACGGTCTAACGTGTTCGACATCCCTGACGGACGCTTTCCCCGAGAGGATGAGTTCGAAAACGTCTTGTGTGGCGTCTTCCGCTTCGTCCCGGTCGTTCAAGAGCGACCTGGAATAGCGATACACAGAGTCCCGGAAGCGGCGCAGAAACGACTTCGCCGCATCGTTGCCCCCTTGCTGAAGCGCCTGCAGGAGTACGAGGTCAGGATCTGCGTCCATATGGAGTGAGATGCCCGGCGGAGGGCGAAAGTTAGCGGAGGCGGGTTCGTCAACCATGGAAAGGCCGTGTAACCCCTTGACACAGTGAAGAATATACGGTAATATCTCGCAATCTTCCCCGTTTTCCCCCCTCCGCCTTCGCACTTGAGCAGGGGCCTCCCCCGGGCTTGGGGGGGCGCCAGACACGTTGCGCAGCACCGGTCGAGGCCAACTGGATATCGAAATCGAACGATTGCAGGGAATGGTATGATCGCAGGCGTGACAGTCGACACCCATCCAGGCGAACGACGCGTTCCCCTCGTCCCAACGGTCGTCCCGCTTCTTGCCAAAGCGGGGGTTTCCGTCATCATGGAACCGGGGGCAGGGGATCCTGCGGGATTTCCCCGGGCCATGTACGAGGAGCAGGGAGTGCGGTTCGCCTCCGGGCGCGCAGAGGTCTACACGGAAGCCGACGTGATCGTCCGCCTGCACGGATTTGGTGAATCGGACGACGACCTCCGGCACCTCCGTTCCGGCCAATGCGTCCTCGGACTCCTCAGCCCATACCAGTCACCCCCGACGGTGCGGGTTCTTGCCGAGCGGGGCGTCACATCGTTTGCACTCGAGTTTCTTCCCCGCATCGCGCGGTCGCAATCCATGGACGCTCTCACATCCATGGCGAGCCTCTCGGGCTACAAGGCGGTCCTGATCGCGGCGCATGCGCTCAATAAGATATTCCCCATGACAATCACGGCCGCAGGCGCCATCAGCCCCGCGAAGGTCTTCGTCGTAGGAGCGGGGGTGGCGGGGCTCCAGGCCATCGCGACTGCCCGCCGCCTTGGCGCGGTCGTCCAGGCGTACGACGTCCGTCCCATTGCAAAAGAGCAGGTCGAAAGCCTCGGCGGAAAATTCGTGGAACTCACGCTGGAGACCAAGGGATCGGAAACGTCCGGCGGATACGCGAAGGATCTCGGCGAGGATTTCTACCGCCGACAGCGGGAGATGATGATCCATGTTGTCGCCGAGAGCGACGTCGTCATCACGACGGCGGCCATCCCCGGCAAGAAATCTCCCGTGCTTGTCACCAGGGAAATGGTGGACGGGATGCGCCCGGGATCGGTGATCGTTGACCTTGCGGCTGAGGGTGGGGGAAACTGCGAACTGACCAGAGCGGGAGAAACAGTTGTCACGGGGGGCGTCATCATCGAAGGGCCCACCAACCTCCCCTCCACGATCCCGTATCACGCGAGCCAGATGTACGCGAGAAATATCACCTCGTTTCTTCAAAACCTGATGAAGGATGGGAAGATTACGGTCGACCTCGAGGATCAGATCATTCGCGAGTCGCTTCTTACACACAAGGGGGAGGTTATCAGCGCCCCGTTGCGCAAGATCCTCGGACTGCCCGACATGAACGCCCCTTCCGGCAATAAGAATTCACCGGGAACGCCATGACTTCCGAACTGGAAATAGGCCTATACATCTTCATGCTCGCCGGCTTCCTCGGGTACCACCTTATTACCCGGGTGCCGCCGCTGCTCCACACGCCGCTGATGTCTGCGACCAACGCCATCGCGGGGATTTCGCTGGTCGGGTCCCTCGTCGTTGCGGGGTCGGACCACGGACCGCTGAGTACCGTGCTCGGTTTCATCGCGGTGACCTGTTCGTCGACGAACGTTGTGGGCGGATTCCTGATTACGGACCGCATGCTGAAGATGTTTAAGACGACCAAGGAGCAGGGCGCGCGGCGAAGGAAACTCCATCTCGATCCGCGGATCATGCTTGGCATTCCCGTGCTTGTCGCGGGCATGTTGTTCCTCTTCTACTTCTCGGGGGAAGTGCGGCGGGACGCGACCACTTTCTTTACCGAGACCGTTCCAAACCAGGCGCTGCAGTACTTCTACATCATTTCAGCGGCCCTGTTCATCATGGGGTTGAAGGGGCTCAGCTCGCCCCGGTACGCGCGTCGGGGCATGTTTGCCGCCGAGTTCGGGATGTTGCTCGCGGTGGTCGGGACCCTGTTCCACCACGAGATTGTCAGTTATACATGGATTTTTGTCGGCATGGGTCTTGGTGCGATTATCGGCGGGACGATGGGGCTGAAAATCCCGATGACGGCCGTCCCCCAGCGAACGGCGCTCTCCCATTCGCTCGGGGCACTTGCCGCATGCCTGGTGGGAGTGTCCGAGTACTTCCGTCTCCACGGCGCCCTCAGCCAGGTCACCATGACCGCCCTGGGCTTCGAGGTGATTATCGGCGGTCTGACATTCACCGGCAGCCTTATGGCAGCGGCAAAGCTACAGGGGCTCCTGCCGGGACATCCAATCACCTATAAAGGACAAAACCTTATCAATCTCGCCCTGCTGGCGATCATCGTCGTCAGCCTGGTCGGCCTGATTGTCGTGCCGGGTCAGGAGCTGGTCTTCGAGGTCATGGTGGCCCTGGCACTGTTGTTCGGACTTCTCCTCGTCATCCCCATCGGCGCCGCGGACATGCCCGTCGTCATCGCCCTCCTGAATTCGTACGGAGGACTCGCGGACGCGTCGATGGGGTTCGTCCTGATGAACAAGATCCAGATCATCACCGGTTCACTGGACGGAACCTCGGGCTTCCTCCTTGCCATGCTGATGTGCCGCGCGATGAACCGGTCGGCGGTCAATGTACTCTTCGGCGCGTTCGGCAAAGTGAGAGAAGAGTCCGCCGAGATAACATCGGCCCAGCTTGGATCGACGCGGAGCATTCAGCCGGAAGAGGTCCCGGCGTTGCTAGACGGCGCACGGTCCGTCATCATCGTGCCCGGGTACGGGATGGCTGTCGCGCAGGCGCAGCACGGCGTGGCGGAACTTGCGAAGCTGCTCATGAAGCGTGACATCGACGTGAAGTACGCGATACATCCCGTCGCCGGCCGGATGCCCGGGCACATGAACGTGCTGCTGGCCGAGGCAAATGTGCCGTACGATCAGCTTTATGAGATGGAGCAGATCAACCCGTACTTCGGCCAAGCGGACGTGGCACTGGTGGTCGGCGCCAATGATGTCACCAACCCGGCGGCAAGAAACAAGAAGGACAGCCCCCTGTACGGGATGCCGATCCTGGAAGTGGAACAGGCCAAGTCGATTATCGTGCTGAAGAGGAGCATGCGACCTGGATTCGCCGGCGTGGATAACGATCTGTATTTCAATCCCAAGTGCATGATGCTCTTTGGCGATGCGAAAGACAGCCTGAGCAAGCTCTTTGCGGCGATGAAATCCTGAGGGGATCACTCTCCACCGGCGAAAAGCCACGGGCGAGGACGCCCGTGCCACTACGACCGTTCCCACTGTTAATTGATTTTTCACTTTGCCATGGAGTCCCTCCTTATGGTCGGAAAGACGATATCTCATTACCGCATTCTTGAGGAGCTGGGAAGAGGGGGGATGGGGGTCGTCTATAAAGCCGAGGACACCAGGCTCAAACGCTTTGTCGCGATCAAGTCGCTCCCCCAGTACATCGCCGCCGGCGACGAGGAACACGAGCGGTTTAAGATCGAGGCCCAGGCAGCGGCAGCGCTGAACCACCCGAACATCGCCACGATCTACTCCGTCGAGGAAGTGGACAACGAGACGTTTATCGTGATGGAGTTCATCGACGGGCGCGAATTGCGCACCTTCTCGCGCGGTGAACAGCGCGCCAACCTCTCCATAGACCAGGTCGTTGCATACGCAACGCAGATCGCCGAAGGCCTTCGGGCAGCCCATGACAAGGGCGTCGTCCACAGGGACATCAAGTCGGGCAATATCATGGTCACCCCGTCCGGCCAGGTCAAGATCATGGATTTCGGACTGGCAAAGATCCGCGGGAGGGCACTTGTCACCAGGAGCGGCTCAACGCTCGGCACCGCGGCGTACATGTCGCCCGAGCAGGCCCGGGGGGACGACGTGGACCAGCGGACCGATATCTGGTCGCTCGGCATCGTCATTTAT
>JBGPYM010000076.1:0-12192 GCA_041493205.1 Bacteroidota bacterium | reverse complement strand
TCCGAAGTGCCAGCCGGCAGAGGAGAGAATTTGCTGCGAAGGCAATGAGCGCCAGTGTCGTCAGAACGGCGGTCCTGACCCTCATGCGTCAGCGCGCGAATCACGTTCAAGGTGAAACCGGTGGAGCGTGTGGTGTATGACGGGCGCCAGCATCACGCCCGCAAGCACCAGGAAGAAGACGCCGGCAAACAACGCATAGGAACCGACCAGCCATTTCCCTGCAAGAGTGTGAATCGGGTCGACCGGGCCCATGCCGCCTACAAGCATGGCCGCATTCAAAAACGAATCAGCCCAGCTCAGATCCTCGGTCCAGTGGTATATCGCCATGCCGATGCCGAGGGTCAAAAGGCCGAACGGAAAAAGTGCGAAACCGCGCGTCACCATGATGGCGGCAAGATGCAACGGTTTGTGCGGGGGCGGAAGTGGACGAGTGGTCACAGTGTCTCCTCAGTGAATAGCCAAAGACGGATTCTCTAGAACAGGAACGGTACGAACCGGCGGGTGTCGCGCATGTATCCGCGGTATGCCTCGCCGAAATAACGTATGCATTCAGCTTCGTCAGCAGTTGCGGTTTTGAACAGGAAGATGCTCGCAACAACCACCAGCACACTTCCGGTCCATGAAGGGTCCTTGCAGTACACGCCCCACGCAAGGAGCAGGAGGGCACCGTACATCGGGTGCCGGATATACCGGTAAGCGCCGGACGTGACGAGACTGGTCGTCCGCTCAAACGGAAAGAGGGTCGCATCCGTGCGGTGGCGGGAGATGTTGCCCGACCTCACAAAAGCGAGTGCGCCTGGCACGACAAGGACAAGGGAACCCAGCAGGAGCAGCCACGAGAATATCTGCGTGAGAGAAAGCGGTTCATCGAACCAGCGAGGGGCGTTGAGCAGGCTCAGGGCAAGTATGGCTTCCCAGGCGAAAAAGCGAAAAAACCCGTGGGAAGCGGGTACCCTCAGAGAATGCCGCGACACGTATGCGAGAATGCACGTCATGCCGACAAAAATAACCGCCCGGGTCATGGGTAATTCACGCAGACGGTGCCCTCTCCGCCGGAGAGCATTCCCACCGCCACACAAGGCCATCCTCCGGATCATCGACTTCCCCGGTGAATTGCATGCCGATCTTTTCGAGAATCCGTGTCGAAGGATTCCGTTCGGGGAGCGTGTACGCGATGATCCGCTGGACGGCGGCGGACTCTCCCGCAAGCCGTTTGAGTCTTGCCGCCATGGCGGTAGCGAATCCCTGTCCCTCAAATTCCGGGAACGTAAAGTAGGCAATTTCCACGACACCCTCATCTGTCGGTCCGGTCTTGAATCCGCACGTGCCCACCACAGTGCTGGTTCCCGGATCCACAACGAGGTAACCGCCCCAGCGTGTATCGCGGGGATGCGCGGCAAGCAGGGCGAGGGTCTGACGGATCACTTCCCGCACCACGACAAGGTCTGTCATGATACGGACACCGTGCTTCTGCTCGAATGCATCTCTCCCCTCCTGTACGTCCGATGCGAGGGCGTGATCGATCTGCAGAAGCACTATTTCATTGTTCATCGAAGTGGTTGCGTCTTTTCTGACACCGGTTGTGCTACTCAACGGAGATTCTGCACGTGTCGGAGACAATGGTGCCATAACGACTGTGCAGTACCATCACCGCCCGGAACGTCCCGTGCCGAAAGTAGTGTTCCCTGGCGGTATAGATCCGTTGCGCGCGTGCAAGCGTATCGGGGAGGGGGACATACACTACCGGAACCTGGTCTGTCCCTCCGTCGAAGAATACCTCGGGGACCTGCAAGAGGAGCGTGTCGATCAATCCGTACAACGTGCCGGTAAAACTGACTGTCAGAGGAATTGTTCCGGCGGTGACGTCACCCGTGAGGACAAGTTGCACCGCAACATTGTCATGAACATCCGGGCCGTTCGGGACGGCAAAATCCCGCTCGCAGGAGAGCCAGGTACACAATGAAAGCGCGACCACCAGCAACACCCGGGGATTCATCGGTACTCATCGGCTCTTGATAAACGTGCCGTTCCGGAGTTCGTCATAGGCCTGCCGCAGTTCCTGCTCCGTGTTCATCACGATAGGACCGTACCAGGCCACCGGTTCTTTCAGCGGTTGCCCGGAAACGAGGAGGAATCGTATCCCCTCCGGCCCTGCCTGAACGGTGACTTCGTCGCCGGCATCAAATAACACCAGGGACCTGTTCTGCGTTTCTGCTGCCGGGGCGCCCCCGGCCGTTCCGACCCGTTCCGTCTTGACGGCGACGGGATCGGATGCATCGCGGAATGAGCCCGACCCCTCGAACACGTATGCAAAAGCGTGGCGGGAAGTCTCGACCGGCAGGGTTTTCCGCCGGCCAGGCGGAACGCGCACATCGATGTAGCGGGGATCTGCCGCGACCCCTTCCACCGGACCTTTTTTCCCCCAGAACTCTCCGCAAACGACTCGAACGACGGTACCGTCGTCGTCCGTAATTTCAGGAATCTCACCTCCGGGGACATCCTGATACCGGGGCTTCGTCATCTTGAGCGAAGAAGGGAGGTTGGCCCACAATTGAAACCCGTGCATCCGTCCCCGCTCGTCTCCTGTGGGCATCTCCTGATGAAGAATGCCGCTCCCTGCGGTCATCCACTGCACGTCGCCGGATCCCAGCGTGCCGGTGTTCCCCAGACTGTCCCCGTGGTTCACCGAGCCGGCAAGGACGTAGGTGATGGTTTCGATGCCGCGGTGCGGATGCCAGGGGAACCCGGCGAGATAATCCCGGGGGTTCTCATTCCGGAAGTCGTCGAAGAGCAGGAACGGGTCAAACTCATCCGTTTTGCCGAATCCGAATGCACGGCGCAGATGCACTCCCGCGCCCTCAATCGTCGGCTGCGCCTCGATAATCTGCTTGATCGGTCGTATCGACATCGCTCCTCCTCGTCCGTTCTAAGGTCAAATCCGTTCCCACAGTTCAATTATTTCAACCCTTCGTGACGGCCGGCGGTTCCCCGTCGTGCGCTGGTGCTATTCCGTCGTTGCGGAGATAGACATTGACCGACCAGATGAACGTCCCCCCGTGCTCTACGCGGCGAAAACCGTTCTGTTCGGCCAGCGCTTCGATGGTCTTCGCAGGATGCACATAAACCCGGAATGCGTTATGCCTGATCGCACGCACCCGGTTTTGAAGGAGCGTCACCCATCGTATGAGCCAGAAATCACGCGGAAAGGAGAGGGCACACACCCTGGTACTGTGTCTGAACGCTTCCTCAAGAAGAGTCTCAGCGATCGGATAGCAGCACACGACGCGGTCCAGCACGACGATATCGGCTGTTGGAACGTCTCGCCCGATGTCGACAAAATCCCCTTCGATGAATGTTATGCGGCTGTTGTCCCCCCGGTGCATCGCCTCATTCCGGGCAACGGCCTGGTACGCGGCCGATGCATCGACCAGGGTCGATTGTTCAACACCGGCCGCCAGAAGTTCAAAACTGAGCGCTCCGATACCTCCTCCGACATCGAGCATTGACCGGCCTCCGCCGGCACGCAGAACCATGTTCCGAAGCAGGCGCGTCGTAGGGTTTGGACCCTTGCGCCGGTACCTCTTCCGGTCGTCTTCGGCAATTTCTTCGTTGAACTGGGAGCGCACGCCATTCTGGAAATCCGCGCAGCAGGAATTCATTGTGTCCTCAATGTGCGATCATGTTCTGAAAGTGTAATCCCGGTCGGGTTTATTTGCGGGCGAGGTTTCCAAGTTTTAGGACGGTGTTCCAGTTGCGGCCTGTGCCGCGCGTCCCGAGTTTCGCATCGATGAGGGCACTGGTCAGGCGCGATCGCCCTACGCCGGCAGGGTACGTGATATACACCTGTTTCCCGGTCCCACGGACTACCTCCGGCCCTGTAATCGCCTTCCGGAGCGATGCAACCTCCTTCGGTCCGACCCTGTCCTTGAGGAACATCACCAGAAGATGGCCCGGATCGCTGATGGCCTCCTTCGTGAACGGATTGTCGGCGATGACCCCTGCCCATTCCCTCGGCGTCCGGACAAAGAATTCGGTGGCGAGGCCGAGGCGCTTCTTCGTCTCAGCTTCCAGGATGCGCTCAAGCTGCACGGGCGTTCCTTTCTCCGACTCGAAGAGCAGATTTCCCGAGTTGAGGAGCGACTGCGGATTGGCAAATCCGATATCCGCACACAGCTGCCGCAGGTCAGCCATGGCGACTTTCCTGTGCCCGGCCAGATTGACTCCCCGGAGGAGAGAAACATAAAGTGCCGTGATTACCGTCCCCTGCCGGCCGTAGTGTAGAACGAGTCGCGCACCGCCTGTCCACCGCCCGCGGAAGAGGTCAGCATGAGAAAGGCGATAATGGGCAGCATCTATTTCACAAGGTCCGACAGATTATAAATGTCCGAGTAGTAGAGTTCGACGAGAGTATCGGAGGATTGTGTGACGAAGCAAATGTAGTCATTCGGGAACACTTTTGTCGTGATGAAAAACCGCCCCGAGGTATCCGGACTCCAGAAATGCCGTATGTCAAATTGAAAGAGGGTGGTGTAGGATCGATCCTGGGGAAAGTTCTCAAACGTGCCGATCAGGATTCCCGATTCAGCTGCCGGTTGCGGATCACCGTCGCCGTCCCGTTTCAGGATGCGTCCCCGGAGGAGGAGGAGATTATCTGCCTCTTCGTATAATGCGGAGTCAATTTGCGCCTGCACCGAACCGATCCCGAACTCCCGGATATTGTCGAAAACGCCATTACCCGTGTAGCAGAGGGATTCGTTGAGCCGGAGCCTGTTGAATTCGGAAGGTGACTTCCGCACCAGCTGTTGATCCGGAGCATGGAACATCGCCAGGACGATAAAAAAGGAGATGATGGACACGACGGCCTCTCAGGTAAACTGACTGGTGGTTTCTTTACTCTCGCCTTTGTTCCGCATCCCTCAGGAATGCGGCGATCGCAGCATACCGGGCGCCACGTGCATCCTGCCCGTGCTCGCCCTGGTAGTACTCCGCCCACCCGAGGGGCGTGCCATTCCAGGCTGTGTCTTTGGCCGTGAGCGTGGCCCCGGCATTCACAAGCATTTTCACCGATTCGAGAGACCCTGAGCCTACCGCATGATGGAGCGGTGTGGCATGTGCATAGAGGTCGACGCTGGGGCCGCTCAGGTCAACACCGAGATTGATCATCCGTCTGAGCGCTTCCGCCTTGCCATGCAGGGCGGAAAGGACAAATCCGAATTGCTTCTCCCTCGCGTTCGCCGAGGGTGCGAGTCGTGAGACGTCATCCCACCACCCGAAATAGAGCGCCGTCCCGAGAGTCAATGCCGCTCCCCGCCTGACGAGATGTTCGGCGGCAGCGATATTGCCGTTGACGAGCGCGTTCTCGGGAGTCCGGTCGGGAGATGCGCCTGCATCGAGGAGTGCGTCAATGAGCTCAATCTGCACGCCGCAGTCCCGCGCAACGGTGGACCATGCAACCAGCCGGAGTGTGTCGTCCAGTTGCTCACGGAGATTCCCGGCACGCTCACGTTGCGCTGCCCCTATGATCACACGAGCCATCTGCGCAATGTTCGCAGGCAATCTCCCGTTGCGAACCGGGTCCTCCGCGACAAACCAGAGCAGGTACGGTTGTCCGAAGAAATCCTCCAGTGCAGTACCGACTTTGTCGCGCAGCCAGGCACCGGGTGAGTCCAACCGCGTATGCAGGAGTTCAGGGTGTGCGGCGAGAATACGCTCCAGCCCCGCTACGTCACCGGCATCGAGAGCCGTTACCGCTTCGTGGAACAAAGGATCAAGAAGTCCGGGATCGTCCATGCGGGCTGGTCTTTTATGTGGTCCCGTCAAAAAAGGCCACAACCCCGGTCTCCAGCGAATACTCCGCCCCAACGACGAGGAGCCCCTGATTCCGGATTAACTGCTCGAGAATTTCCGAACCGTGCCGGAGGTGATTTGCTGAATAGCGGATATTTTCCCGCACGGCCTGCTCTACCAGACTGTCTGCATGCTGCCCGGGATCTTTTTCCAGCAAGCGCTCCACGGATGGGCGGATCCGGTCGACGATGGATCGGAGGTTTCTTGACTGGTCCTGTGATGGTCTCCGGAGCTCATGCAGGGTGGCAAGAATTGCGCCACATTGCGAGTGACCCAGGACGACGACGAGTCGTGTACCGTACTGCTCCGCAGCGAATTCAACGCTGCCGACCTGAGAAGGCGCGACGATGTTTCCCGCAACACGGATGACAAAAAGGTCGCCCAGGCCCTGATCAAACACCAGCTCCGCGGGCACGCGGGAGTCGGAGCATCCGAGAATGATGGCAAACGGTTCCTGCCCTGCAGCCAGTTCGCGGCGACGGGCGTGGTCCGTGAATGTGCCTGCACTGCGAACGTCCGACACGAATCGGCGGTTCCCCTCTATCAGTCGCATGAGCGCTTCGTGCGCTGAGATCATCGTCTCAAGGTCATGGCGTTCGATTCCCCCCCGGTGTTGTAACGATACACAAAGGGAGGAAAAACGGCAATGCCCTCCTCATTTCCCGCATAAAGATCGCATTTGCGTGGCGATTTCAGACGGCCGGGGAGTGTGGCCAGAATGCGGCGGCGAGTAACGCCAGGGCAGCGAGGCAGGCGACTATGGTTGCTCCGGCAAATGGTATGGCGCCAAAATATCGGGTGCCCATCACGGCAAAGAGTGCAACAGGCAGCCCCGCAACCGCTACGGCGGTCACGCGCGTTACGAGCACCGCCCATTGCTCGCCGGCGGCTGCGGAAGGTGCAGCGTAGAACGTCAGAACTCCAAGTGGAAGCAGAAGCAATCCGACGACAACGTGATTCAATAGCATTGGAGGAGAAAGAAAGGCGGCTCCCTCTACGGAAGCGTTCTCTTCGATCAGCCGGGCAATGAAGGGCGTCACTGCAAGATGCAGAACGCCGAGGATGATGAGCAGAACGCCACCCGATCGCATGATGGATCTTCGTAACCCCGCGGACATGCGTATCCTCAACTATGGTGGATTGGCTGACGAATGGAGTGAGCCCGGGACGGATGGATCTTTCCCCCCGGTATTGAGCAGTTCGAAGTGATTGTATGAACGTTGCTCTCCGGGTTCGAGCCGCTGCCAGGAGAATCCGAGCTTCCGGAGGATGTGGGCCGACGCATCGTTGCCTGCCTCCACAGTTGCGACAATAGGATCAGCTTCCATTGCGCAGAATGCTTCCAGGTCGGCGGGAATATGATCGCGAAAGAGGAGTCTTTCAGTCTCGAGAATGATCATGGATGACTCCTCAACACGTTCACGGCATGTATGCTTCAAGTGAATCAGCGATCATCTCTGCAAAATGTTTCACCGCGGGGTCGCGGGAGGAATTCGCCAGATCCCGGAACGGTGGTACGAGCTTTGGATTCCAGACAAACGTCAGGAGGTCAATGGCACTACTGCGTCGTTTCTCGGTGAACCCTCTATACAGTTGGGTGAATCCGAGAGGATTGAGAATCACCGCCTTATCAACATACTCAGGCAGGGACTCTGACAGCTCTGCATTGGATTTGACCGCTGTGTCCAATCGCAGCAGGACCTCGATGAAGTACGAATCTCCCTCTGCAGCCTGCGCTATCTTCTCGAGCACAGGAGTGAGCAATTCATAACTTGAATCGGTCGGTTCCAGGTTCGTTGCAATGCATGCCACCAAACTGTCAAAATCCCGTTCGGGGAGTTTATTCAGGTACTCCGCCCGGTTCATTCTCTCGAGAAGAGTGCCCAGCTTCCTTGCGGGTGCTTTCGTTGTGCGGTTTGCCGGCGGCTCGGGCTCGGGCGAACACCCCAGGGGGAAGACGGCGACAACAATCATGAATGTGAGCAGAATCCTCATAGTTTCTCACCTTTTAATCTTGTGAAACGGTCAATGTCGTCATCTGTTATGTGCTTCGCGACTCAGGCCGCTCGCTGGTCGGGCAGGATCGGAGGTTGCTGTGCCGCCCATCCCGGTCCGCCTGCACAAGCAGTATGTAAACGCCTGTACGGCGCCGGCCGGCGTCCGGTGTTCCTCGCGTTCTGCGCGGAGGAACGAGAACCCCTCGCCGAACTCGGCGTGAAGCATCGTCGGGGAATATCGCATAACCTCCAGTCCGCTGCAGCGCGTGGGGCCGTCCTCAGCAAAGCCGGCGACGAGCACATATCCCCCTGCCACCACTGCGCGCCTGGCCTGGGCGACGTAGCGCTCCCGGTCCGAAGCGTGCGTGAGGAAATGAAACACCGCACGATCGTGCCAAATCGCAAATCCACCGGAAGGAAGTTCTGCATTCAGAATATCTGCTTCTATCCAGCGAATGCCCTTTCGTTCCATTCCGGGCATGGTTCGGGCGGCCGCAATCGCATTTCCCGACAGGTCGAGAACAGTCAGGTTTGTAAAGCCGGCGGCGCTCAATTGAGAGACCAGTACCGAGGTACCTCCGCCAACGTCGATGATCGGTGTATCCCGCGACGGTGCAACTTGCTCGATCATTCGAAAAGACAGGGCGGCATCCTGCTGATACCAGCTGAGTTCGGCGGGACGTTTCGAGCGATAGATGGTTTCCCAGTGCTCTTTGAGATTCACATTTCCCTCAAGGCCGGCCGCGTATCAGCCGGCATGAACGACGTATTCACTCTGGACAAGTCCCGTGGCGAACTCCCGCGTCTTGACATGGCGGAGGACGATGTCATGCTGAAGCATACTAAAGAGAGGGATTCCCGCGCCGATGAGCACGGGAACCCGGGTGATAATGAGGCGCTGTATGAGACCTGCCCGAAGAAATTGCTGAATGGTATTTCCCCCATCCACATATATATGCCGGATATTGCGGGCGTCAAGTTGCAAGACGATTTCGGCCGGAGGTCCCCACATTCGCTCCACGACAGCCCCGGGGGGAACCCGGTCAAGCGGGCGTGTACTGAGAACGAAAACGGGCTTCACGCCATAGGGCCAGGCTGGAAAGCTCAAGGCCGTCTCAAATGTCTTGCGGCCCAGGACCAATGCATCCACCGTGTTCATGAATTCATCATACCCGTGGGGTTCACCGCCGCCCGGTGGTAGGAAGTCGAACTCCCCGTTGACCCGGGCGATGTAGCCGTCAAGGCTGGTCCCCACAAAGATGGAAGCCTGCAAATGAAAATCCCTTCAGTTACTCCACACCTTCAATCGAACTCCTTCTTTGGAGCCGGCTGGTCCGGGCCAACCTGGCCCGGCGTAATGTCAGCCCGGAAATAACTCTCGCCCCGTATCGGATATCCAAAGAACCGGCGCAGCATCGCAATTTGACCCACATGTGATATGGCGTCGGCGACCGGTCCCTGGAGAAGGTGCTCCACGGGACACATCAGTGGAGACGAACTTGCCAGGTATTCGTCAAATGCCTTGGTGGAAGCGTAGAAACGAGAGACCTCCTCGTCCCATGGATGAGGAACCGCACTGACCCATTTTTCCTGACCCATGGCTATGGACCACCCCCAGTCACAAAGGTCGCCAATATGAGAGAGAATCTCGACAGGCGTTCGGGCACCGTCATAGGCGCGAAATTCGCCGAATCTTGCCGGAGCATTTCGGGTTGCTTTCGCGGCACGATACGCCATGGTGGCAAGCATATGCCGGAGTATCGCACGCCCGCTCACTGGATCGGATGCCATAGCGTTCAATTCATAGTATGAATGGAATGATCCGTTTCGTACGTGATGCATATGCAGCGTATTCTGGATACCGCTCGGTGACGAGACGCTCCTCGGCGAATATCCGCATGAACAGGCCTATTGTTGCACCGACACCCAAAAGTACGTTGATCAATGATATGTGAGAGAGTATTCCAGCCCAAAGAAAATACAGTACGGCGGCATAGATCGGATGTCGTAGAAAACGATATGGACCGGAGGTCACCAATCCACCCTCTGTGGGATCTGCAGTTGCATGAAAACTCCGGCCGCCAAATGTAAGGCGCGCCCAGAGCATAATCAGTGCAGCGAAGACTTGCACCAGAATTGCCACAAATCCGACCGCAAAGATAGATTCTTGAAAGACAAGCGTTACCGTTGCCAGGATCGCGATGAGTAGGCCTACGGTTGATGACAACTTAGGAGTCATGCGAAATTCTCCTCGCATCCGAGGAACTGTCGCTCAGTCATGGCAATCCTGCGCTCTGAATCAATCGCGAGGTCAATTGGATGCGGCTTGCCAGCGGTACCCCTCCACCCCGTGAATTCGTACAAAGACGACCCCTGCCCCGTAAACCAACAGTGCTGGATTTGATTGGCCTTCCAGGGCATGAAGTCCAAAGGCCAGCGCAAAGACAGCCACCAGAGCGGCCGCCCCGAATCGCATGGTACGGGGAATCAGGAAAAGGAGAGCAGCGATCGTCTCGACTGTGCCCAGGATCAAAGCGAGTGGTTGGTCATGACCGGCGAAGAACCCGTGGTGTGCGGCAAGAATCGTTTGTACACTCTGGAAAATAACGACGACACCCAGAGTGACATACAGGGCCAGGAATGCACGAACGAGGGGACGCGGAGGCATAAGATTCTCTCCGGATGGTTGGATGAATTTCGGTAGCCGCCAATCGGCGTTCACCAGAAATGCGGGATGAGCCGATATCGAACTTCTCTGCAGTATGCATCATACCCGGGAAGTCCCTGAAGAAGAAACCTTTCTTCATCGAGAATTCTCAGGACAATTACGACAAGCAGCGGAACAACCGGAACCATGGCCCACCATGAACCCAAACCAATGGGCGTAAATATAAGCATGAGGAATGCTCCGGAATACATAGGATGGCGGATCATTCTGTAGGGGCCCCCGGAGACAACCTGTTGTGTGCCGGCCACCTCAATGACAGCCGAAGCGTAACGATTTTCCTTGAAGGAAAGGAACACGATCAGAAATCCGGCACGTATGACAGCGTCTGCCAAGATAACGAATATTGCAGGGACATCCGACCAGTGCAGACGGTGATAAGCAACTACGGAAGAAAAAAAGCTGCTAAAAATACCCACGCCTGCCAGAAACTCATTGACCAGGCCGGGAGAAAAAGCGCCAGGCCAAGAATGACAAGGAGATTCGTGAATCCGGCAACGGTCTTAATGGTTAATGAATTCATGTCTCAAACGTCGAGTAGTCCCAAGCCAACGCGGGACTTCACCCTTGTAGTGAAGGTAGGTCTCGCTGAAAAGCGCGCCGAGAGTCCGCTCCTCCCTCGGAACGGCAACAAAGACCATGAGACCCCATAGCGCAACAAAGCCGATCAAGACGGCACCACTTCCGTAGAGAATCGTCCAGCCAAGCCAAAGTGCGAATTCAGCGATATACATTGGATTTCTCGTGAAACGGTAAGGGCCACGCATCACCAGAAATGGGGGGGTGAGCGCCAACGGTACTTTCTTAGGCAAGCGATTGACCTGCCGCAATTCAGTAAGAAACGTCCAGATGAATAGTACAGTTCCCACGGCGACAGGAATGAATCCGACCAGGTTCCAGAGGGCCGGATGCCCACCCATCCAACCGAATCGAGTCGTTATTGACGCAAGTGCCCATGGAAGGGCCCCGTGACCAAGTGGAAACCCAACTAACCAGGCGAGCAGGCCCAAGACGATTGCCAGCCAACGAGGAATAGTGATTCTGCTTGATACCTTGTGGCCGGTAGTCTGGATAGACTCCATGGCATTCATCTGTGCATCATAACGTTGATGATGACCCCATTGGGTGCGCTGCGGCCTTTTATATTCGTTGCCATCTTTGGAAACGTCGAAGTTTTTAGATTGACCGCGCGGAATGCTCAGCGTCTTCCAGTTACTTCCCGCAAAATGCTTCGCAAGCAATACAATCTGACCAATATGGCCGGCATAGTGCGTTAATTGGCGATTGATCGCTTCAAGTACGGTATGCGGTTCCCGGCGAATGGTAATTGTTCGTCCAAGATCTACAGGTAACAAGGCCGATAAGGCTAAGAACACCTTGCTCCAACCATCCTCCCAGATCGCAAGTATATTCTCGCGAGAATCCTCTGACTCCAGTTCGAACTCAGCATCCCGGTTTCGGGTAGACTTCTCACCATCCGAAGTGAGAAAATCACTCCAGCGTGATCGCATGTTGCCGGCAATGTGCTTTATGATGATTGCAATGCTGTTTGCCTCAGGGTCAAGGCTCTTGAAGAAATCCTCGTCTTTGGTCTGCGCTATTGCTCGATCCGCCTGGGCTTTC
>JBGPYM010000203.1:0-5945 GCA_041493205.1 Bacteroidota bacterium | reverse complement strand
TTCGCTCGGCAGAATCTTCAGCAGGGCGGCGCTGGCGACCACGATGAGGCCGGCGGCTGCGATCATGAGCCACCGGCGCCGGAGCGCGATCCGCAGCGTGCGGTCGTACATCCGGTTCAGAAATTCGAAGAATGTATCGAACGACCGTGCGGCCCAGCTCGTCCCGGTGCCATGCAGCGGCTTGAGAATCTTGGAGGAAAGCATGGGGGTCAGCGTCAGCGCGACGAACCCGGAGATCAGGACCGCAACGGCCAGCGTCACGCCGAATTCGTTGAACAGCCGGCCGACCGAACCCGTCAGAAAGGCGAGCGGCACGAAGACGGCGACCAGCGTGATCGTGGTCGCCACCACGGCAAAACCGATCTCGTTGCTTCCGTCGAGCGCGGCACGCGTGCGATCCTTCCCCAGTTCAATGTGCCGGTAGACATTCTCGAGCACCACGATGGCGTCATCGACGACGAGCCCGATGGCAAGGACAAGAGCGAGGAGCGTCAGGATGTTCAGCGTGAATCCCGCAAAATACGCCGCCGCGAGGGCGCCGATGATGGAGATCGGGATCGCAACAGTCGGAATCGTCGTCGCCCGCAGGCTCTTCAGGAACGCGAGGACGACGAGCACCACAAGGCACAGGGCGATGACCAGCGACTCGGTCACCTCGTCGATCGACTCGTTGATGAACGTGGAGGAATCATACGCGATGTCGAGCTTCATCCCTTCCGGGAGGAGCCCCGTCAGATCCTGGAGCGCGCTGCGGACAGCGGCCGCAACGTCTACCGTACTTGCCTTCGATTGCTTGACGATGCCAAGACCCACCGCCGACTGCCCGTTGTACCGGGCGACGGTGCGCTCATCTTCGGCGCCGACATTCACTTCGGCAACATCCCGGAGGCGGACGATATCGTCTTTTGTCTGCGATACGATGATGGCCCCGAACTCCTCCGGCGTGGCAAGCTCCCCGCGTGTGCGGACCGAGAACTCCCGTTCCGCTCCCTCCACTCTTCCGGCGGGGATTTCGGCATTCTCCGTGCGGATTGCCGCCTCGACATCCTGGACAGTCAGCCCGTGACTCGCCATCCGCAGGGGATCGAGCCAGACACGCATCGCATAGCGCCGCTCGCCGCCGAAGATCACCGCCCCCACCCCTGGGAGACGCTGAATCCGTTCCTTCAGGATCCGGTCAGCGAGGTCAGTCAGCTCCAGGCCGTTGTGCCGTTCGCTGGAGAGCGCCAGCCACACGATCGGCTGCGCATTCGCGTCCACCTTGGAAATGACGGGATCGTCGATCTCACGCGGGAGGTTCCCCCGCACGCGGGACACCCTGTCGCGGACATCGTTGGCGGCTTCATCCACGACCCGGTTCAGCTCGAATTCGATAGTGATCACCGACCCCTGCTCCCGGCTCGACGAGGTCATCGTCTTTACCCCCTCGAGGGTCGCGAATTGCTCCTCCAGGATGTTGGTGATCTCGGTCTCAACGACACTCGGACTCGCCCCCCGGTAAAACGTCACGACCGAGATGATCGGCGGATCGATATCGGGATACTCCCGGACGGGAAGGCGCGTGAACGCAATGATCCCGAACAGCAGGATCGCGAAACTCATGACGCTCGCAAACACCGGGCGCTGGATGGACATGGTACTGATTTTCATTGCTTCGCTCCTCCGGAGGCCGCGTTCGCCGTGCTGCGTTCCTGGCTCGGGACCGGCATCACCTTTCCTCCCTCAAATAGCTTCTGGTGTCCCGCCCGCACGACCGTCGTACCGGCCTGTATCCCCTCCAGCACTTCGACCACATCCGCCAGACGCGTCCCGAGGGTCAGGGGAACCCGGGTGACGGTGCTGTCGGGCTTTACGATAAACACAAAAACCTGGTTCCCGCTCCCGAAAACCGCTTCGCTGGGAATGGTGACCGCTTTGGGCCTCTCGCTGAGGACCGCAGTGACATTGGCGGACATCCCGGGGCGGAACCTGCGGCCGACGTTTTGCACCCGGGCGACCACCCGCGCACTGCGGGTAAGCGGATCAATCATCGGCTCGATAACAATGATCTTCCCCTTCAGTGCGTCGGCGGCGAATGCCGATGTTCCCACCGTCACAGTCGCGCCCGACGTGAGCCGGGTCAGGTAGCGCTCGGGGGTCGAAAATGTCACCCGGATCTCGTCAATGTTTGCCAGGTCGGTGATCTGCTGGCCGGCCCGGAGGAAGGTGCCGACGCTCAAACGGCGGGCCCCGATGATCCCGTCGAAAGGGGCCACGATTCTTGTTTTCTCGAAGCGGGCACGCGCGAGGGCAAGGTTTGCCTCGGCGACCTTGAGTGCCGCGGCGGCGTCGTCGAGATCCTGCGGCGCCCCCGCTCCCTGGTCGACGACTCGCTTCACGCGGTCATACGTGGACTTGCTCTGCGCGCGGAGGGCGTCTGCGCGGGCAAGTTCGGCCGCAAGCTGGCCGTCGTCGAGCTGCGCGATCAGCTCACCCCGGCGGATAAATCCGCCCTCCTTGAAGGGAAGGGCCTTCACGGTTGCGTCGATCTCAGCGACCACCGTGATCGCCTCGATCGCCTCGATGGTGCCGACACCTTCGAATTTGTCCGCGATCGATTGGACTGCGGCCTGGCTCACCTCGACGGGCATGGGGGGCATCGCAAATCTCCCGCCGGGGCCTTTTTGCCCGCAGCCCGGGAGCGATGCACAAAGCACGATCAACCCTGCAGCGGCGACGAACCGGCCAGCATCTGTGTGGATTGAACTCATCAGTATACGCCTTTCACCGGAATATGAAATGACAATTATCGGGATGGAGTGCCGGCATACGCGCCGGACGTGAGCTGCCTCAGCGAAGCCGCCGCCTTTGCACCGCGGACAAGAGCCTGTGAATAACGCTGTTGTGCGATGGCATAATCGGCCCCGAGTCTCACAAGTTCAAATGCCGTCGTGCGCCCGTTCTGGAACTCGATAAGGCCGATGCGCACCTGCTCCTGGGCAGCAATGACTCCTTCGCGGGCCGCTTTGAGCCTTCGCTGCCCGTTGGTGAGCTCCTGATTGCTCGCCCGGACCTGCTCTTCCAGCACTCTGGACTGGCGGATATACTCCTGGTCTGCGATGCGCACTTCCTGCTCCAGCCGGTCCTCTTCCCCCAGTCCGCTGCGCAGCCCGATCGGGATGTTGACCTCGACGCCCACACTCCAGGAGGGATAGAGCCTCCGGAGCGCCTGGCGGGTTGCATCGGAAAAGCCGCCGCCGACGGTTGTGCGGAGCGTGTCCGTCCCGAAGATAACGTCCTGCGACGTTCCGGCAAGACCGTTGCTGCCGAGTGACCCCACAAAATCGACCCGGGGGAGGGACTCCCAGAAGGCCGCTTTCGAAAGCGCGCGCCTTGCCTCGACATCCGCGCGGGCCGCCTGAAGCTGAAGATTCCCCTCGAGTGCGTGGGCGACGAGCGAATCAGGATTCTCGATGGTAAAATCGCCCGGTGGTGTGTCAACGGTGAGGAAGCGGGGCTTTCCTGCCTCAGGGCGCGTGCCGATCAGTGATGCAAACTGGTCGGAGAGACGGTCGAGCTGTTCTTCCCGGTCAAGGACGAGGATTTCCTGCTCGGCCAGAAACGTTTTTGCGTTCGCAACCTGGTTCGGCCCGACGAGCCCCGAGTTGGCCCGTACCTCCGTGTCGGTGAGGAATGCGGCAGCCCGGTCGCGCGTCAGCTTCTGCACCGCATAGTCCCGCTCTGCGACATAGAGATCCCAGTAACTCTGTTCAACCCGCGTGGCGACGGCCAGCACTTCCTGGTCGTACCGCGCTTTTGCGGCATCCACATCACGCTCCGCCTTCGTGAGTCCCTTCTGTGCGGAGACATGGAATCCACCCAGAAGCGGCTGGCGGAGGCTGATGTTGCCAAGCGTAGTGTACTGAGGGTTCAGGAAGGCAAAAGAGGAATTCGAGACCAGCCTGACTGCATTCAGGGAGGCTTCGATGCGGGTGCCGACGGGAGATTCCCAGCGCATGCCGGCCGTCCCGGTCGCCTGCGTCGTGCCGAGAATGGCCGCGCCGGCGAAAAAAGACGCCATGGGCTGCCGCTGATCGAAATAGTTCAGGCTGAAAAACAGCGCCGGATCAAAGGCCCCGGCCTCTCTCCGCGCGCTGCCGCGGGCGGCACCATAGGAAGCTTCAGCCGTGCGCACTGACGTCGCGTTGTTCAGTGCACGCTCCACAGCATCGTTCAACGTGAGGCTGGTGCCTTCAAACGCGTGAAGGATGGAATACAGGGCGCTATCCGGATTGGCGGGTTGCGTCTGGCCGGCGGCGGTGAAGGACAGGGAAAGGAGGGCCGCAGACAAGATGGTAATCGAATTACTCCGCATGGTGGAAAGAGGATTGTTTGGGGAAAAGGGGTCATTCCCGGCCTCGTGGGAAGCGGGCTCACAGTCTATGTCAAAGCCTTGCGGCGACGGATGACACGGTGTTACAGGAACGACAATGTAGCCGTTTTAATCCTTACTCTCAACTCCGTAGAGGGAGGGAAAGTTCCGTGGTGGGTGTGTGGAAGGGGAGTGTGGAACCCTGCTTACCGGTCCGCCTTCGGGAAAACCCTGCTCCAATCCTTCGTCATGTCCGCGATGATCCATCCTTTTTTTTTCGCGGTGTCAAGTGCCTTGTCAAGACGGCCGAACAGTGCCTTTCGGTCATATGCAAATTCGTTGCCGCTATCCGTATGGCGCACGATGAGGCCGAGATGCTTCCCCGCTCCCCCTGCGACCCAGTTCAGTATTTCCAGATCGTCGTCTGAGCTGCCAAAAGCCGCAATCGGCCGGCATCCGGTCGCCCTGTAAATTGCCGCAGGCCTGCCGGCTCTCGATTCCAGAAGATCGTATTCCGGACGGCGGACCAGGACTGATTCCCCTTTGCGGACCTCAAGTTTCGTCTTCGAGGTGCCGCCGATGACCTGGTCCGGGGACACTCCATACAGTTTTTCCATCAGGAGCCTGGTAAATTCAGCGGAACCACGGGAAACGATGAACACCCGGAATCCGTACGCACGCAGGTAACTCATGAGCTCCACCATCGGCTGATAGGCACATTGCAACAAGGGCCTGTTCAGCTTCGTGTTGCGCGCCCTGGCCAGCCATGCATTCACGGTCCTGTCGAACTCCTCCGTGGTCATTCCTGCATGTGTTCCTCCCATGAGCTCAAGGATGCCGCGTTGACCGGCCGCACTGAGCAATTTCAGATTGTGTGCGAGGGCGGACTTATACGGCTCTTTGGATCGCCATTTCGGGTGTTTTTGCAACTGCGATTTTACCCGGTCGGTCACATAGGAGAGGGCAGCAGGCATAGGTTCTTCAGGACACAAAGTACCGTCGTCACTCAAGACGGCGACGCGCGTCTTGGGCGGAACAAAGTGCGGCCCCCCTTCCGTGGTCACGTCCCTGATAAATTGCACGATGAGAGCCTTGTTGGGTCCGCCGTTCCAGGAGCGAAGAGAATCAGGAACAGCCGGGAATGCGGCTGCATGTGCGGCCAGCAACAGGCCGCTGAATATGAGTACGTGTCCGTTTGCTCGCTTCAGTTTCATCGGTTCCTCCAATCAGCGCCTTCGCCGGGGGGGCGGGCCGTTCTGCCCGTAATATGCGTCGGGTCCATGCTTGCGGAGAAAGTGCTTTGTCAGCAAAACCTCGGGGATGCCGGCCGCCCCCGGCGCAATCGCAAGCGTTTCCGAAGCCAGTCGCGCGACATGCTCCAGGATGACGGCATTATCAACGGCCTCTCCGGCGTCTCTGCCCCACGAAAACGGTGCGTGCCCCGCAACGAGCACCGCAGGGACTGCAAGCGGATCGTCGCCGCCGCACGTCTCTATTATAACGCGTCCGGTATTTGCTTCGTAGTCAGCGGTGATTTCCTCCGGACGAAGCGGCCGCGTGCAACGGATTGGCCCGGCAAAGTAGTCGGCGTGGG
>JBGPYM010000137.1:0-8234 GCA_041493205.1 Bacteroidota bacterium | reverse complement strand
GGTCGTCGATACGATGTTCAGCACGACCGACGGCAATCCGCTCTTCCTCGTCGAGCTGGTAAACCTTTTGAAGCACCGCGGCGTCCTTGAGTTGAAGGAGGGGGCGTGGCGCATCGCAGGGGACGCCGGCGCGGCTGCTCTCCCCGGCCGCGTCCAGGATGTCATCGCACAACGGCTCAGCAGACTTACCAGCGAAGAAAAAGAACTGCTGGAGATCGCTTCGTGCGAAGGCGTCTACTTCCGATCCGACATTATTCTGGGGTGTCTCGGACTCGACCGGATGACATTGCTGAAGAAGCTTCAAAGGCTTGAGAAGGACCAGGGGCTTATCCGGTATGAAAACCAGCGCTACAGGTTTGATCACCCGCTCATCAGGCAGGTACTGTACGAGGGACTTCTTCCGGAGTTGCGCGAGGAATATCATCGCACCATTGCGGCATGGCTCGTCGAGCATTATGCGGAGCACACCGACTATGCCCCCTCCATTGCGCACCACCTCCTTGCATCGGCACAGGGACCGCGCGCGCTCGATTTTCTTCTCTCTGCAGCATCCCATGCCCGCGATCTCTGTTCGTTTGAAACCGCAGGGGGATTTTTCGAACAGGCGCGCACTGTCCTTGCAGGCCAGGGTCAAAAGGATGACGCGAAGGTTCTCGCCGTGGAGGAAGGCCTCGGCGACTGTGCCCTGGCAGCAGGTCGGATCCGGGATGCCCTGGGACATTTCGACGCCGTCCGCACACTTGCGGGTTCCACCGGACAGCAATTGACCGGAATCGCGGCTCTCCGGAAATCAGGCAATTGCCTCCGAATACTGGGGGAGATGAAGGAGGCATGGTCCCGGTGCTCGGAAGCTCTCACACTGGCCGTCGCAGCGCACGATGTGCGGAGCAGGATGGAGTGCCTCCAGTCAGTATCGTTGATTCACATTTCCCGCGGGGAGTATGCCCAGGCGTCTGATATACTCAGGGAAACGCTCACCATTTCCCGGGCGGAGAATGATGCGCTGGTGACAGCCCAATGCCTTTGCAACCTCGGTGCGGCCCACATCCACCGGGGAGAATACACGCCGGCTGTCGAACACCTGAAGGAGGCCCAGATACTGCAGGATTCTCTGGGTGACCGGAGAGGGCTCGCATCGACGCTGAATTTTCAGGCGATCGTCTATGACAGGTTGGCGCGCTATGAGGATGCGCTCGCCGCAGGGACGGCATCACTGGAGATCAAGGAGAGTATCGGCGATGTCGCTGCAGTACCCGGGACGCTCAATATCATCGGGGAAGTCTACCGCGATGCGGGTGATGTACGCAGGGCCGTGGAGATCCATAGTCGATCGCTCGGGCTGTCACGGGAACAGGGAAACCGGGGTTCCGAATGTGATAACGCAAGGGATCTCGGTCTCGAGTACCTGCTCCTTGGTGATTTTGCGGCGGCTGACCGTCTCCTGGAAGGAGTCCTGAATCTCGCAGAGGAGTCAGGTCTTGCATGGTATGAAACACGAGGCAGCATTACGCTCGGCGAGCTCAGGATTGCACAGGGAAGGAAGGACGACGCACTCCGGTTCTCGGAGCGGGGTCTTACTCTTGCGCGCGAAATTCAGGCGAACGAACTCATCATGGAAGCGCTCTGGAAGCGCGCCCTTGTGCTCCGTGCCGTCGGATCGAATGCTGAGGGGGGTACAATGATCCGCGAGGCGATCGATCAAGCGATCAAATCTGATCACAAGAACTTCCTCTGGCAAATGTACCGGGACCTCTGGCGCGCATGCGCGGCGGACGGAAATACCGGTGAAGCCGGCCGGGCATTGGCGGAGGCACGTCGCGAGATCGATGGGATCGCACATCAGCTTACCACGGAGGACCTGCACCGCGCTTTCATGGAAATCCCCGGCGTCAAAGAAGTGATGGCGCAATGAATATCCGCACGTCGCCGAAGCCCATCGTGACCTTGTGAATTGTCGACGGTGAGCCCCCTTCCTCAGATTGCATTGCGCGGGGAAATGTGAGCGTGCGCTCGCCTTCTGCGGTGGCAATGACGGCCGCCGCATCATGCGAAGCATACACAATGTCTGTCCGGTCGCTCCAGAGCGCCACACCCGCTTCCTGTGCGATTGAACGAAGAATTTCGGCGGTCATTGGTGCGGCGCCGACGTACACCGACGTCCACCCCTCACGTGCCTTTCGGACGAACGCAGGCCGTCCGTTATCGACCCATTTCCCGAGCACCTCTGCGTCACTGTCCAGCACTGCAAACCGGGGTTTCTGTGGTTTGCGTGTGCCGAAGATCGTCACCCCATTTCCCCCCATTCCGTCGACACGGATCTGCATCGGCCCAGGTTCGTTGAGCACCTCGTACCGGAACCCGGTCAAACGCTCCATCTGCCCGAGGTCGAATCTGTCCGGAGCAATGAATCCCGGGGCGTAGTACCACACCACCGTCACACCGCTCCCCTCCATCATCGAAAGCAGCCGGTCCACTTCCTTGCGATCCATGGTGTACAGATTGACCATGAACAGAAGCCGGTAACGGCGCGGATCGTCCCTGGTGAGGTCAAACCGGTACAGGGAGTCGTAGGGGGCGGCCATCCTTGCAAATGTCCGCTGCTGACTGTTGATGAACCAGTGGTTGATGTGGTCGCATACCGTGATGCCGAAGCCGGTGTATGGCTCCTCCGCTTTCCAGTGTTCCGTGGCAAAAAAGGCCTTCGGATCGTAGACCGCGGCGACCTGCGCGGCGCTCGTGATGTCCATCCGGAGACGTTGTTCGCCGAGCTTTGCAAAGGGGCGGATGGCATCAATCAAAGGAGGGTCATCGTACCATCCGTGGTGTGCCTCGTAGGGGGGACACAGATGCCCGAAATCGAAGAGCCATCCTCCGTTCCCGCGCGCGAACATCTGTCCGAGGTCGCGCCGGAGGATGTTGATCGAACCTGTCACCGAAGCATGCCCCGAACCTCCTTCACCCGCCTTATGTGGCTCGATGTACGTGCTCGGGTCGATCTCCACAAAGTAGAGCTTGCCGTGCCGATGAATGGACTCCACAAGGACGCGGTTGCTCCCGTCTCCCCCGACGCCCCGGGCACGACCCAGCCAGTTCCCGGCATCGTCGACCATGTCGCTCTCCCAGCGCTCCCTGAAGGGCATCATGTTGGTATGCTGGTAGGTATATGGGGAGGCGAGAAAATCGACGTCCGCGCTCGCCAGGACCCGTTCGGGCGAGAGGTGCCCCCCTTCCTGGATGTGGACATTTTCGAGAAGGTAGCCGAAGAAAGCGCCGCATAAAATGCGCCGCCCTGTCTGCTCCTTCGTGATCGAGGCAAAGTGAAGGAGCGTGTCGGCAATGAGATCGTGGTGGCGCCCGTAGAATGCGATGACGTCGTGTTCGCGGGCAGGATCGCGGAGAAGTCCGGCTGTCGTCGTCATCCGCGCGGCGGGTTCGGGAATCGGACCGATCGCCTTTCGCATCGGCTCGCTGTAATCCGGAAGAAAGCGCATTCCGGTATAGTGCCACTCTCCTGTGTGGCCGTACGCAACCTGATAACCGAACATTCTGGAAGCGAGCGGGGACGATTCCATGTGGCGCAGGAATGCAATCAGCACCTCGCTGATCTCGTTCCGCCAGATCACGGATGCCCAGGACGCGTCGTTGGGATCGTTCAGCCCATTCCAGTTGAGCCCGGATTCACCCAGGCGCTCCTTCTGACGGTACATGGTCGGATCAGGTGTAATGCCGCAGACAACGAGCTCCCCGGGGTGCGCTTCCTTCCACCAGGCCGGCGGATTGAGATGAAGCCGGGGGAGGAAGAAGGCCGCAGGATGTATCGCAAGGAGGCGGGCAAAGAAGAGGTCGAAGGCATTCCAGTCGTACTTCCCCGGAGCGATCCACGCCGCGTTGAGTCCCAGTATCGGGGTGAACATGGAGATCCCCGAGTCGCGATACCCCGCAATGGTGGGAAGGAGCTCATCACTCAGAGCCAGGAACGGGTAGGTTTCCCGGCCGTTGACATAGAGTCGAGGCCCCCCCCGTTCGACCCGGACCTCTGCCCGGCATATGCTTTCACCCCGGAGTTTGGAAAACGCTGAGTCGGTTTCACCGCCCTGGTCCTGCATCTTTGCAACCTGCCCGCCGCGGAGAAAGGGGCGGGGGAGGAGGGCGTACGCACCGATTGAAGTTCCCAGGAGCTCAAGAGCGGTACGGCGTTTCATGCGTATCCTTGTTCTGTGTGTGAAGCGTCAGAATCCCAGATTCCTCTGAACGCCGAGCTCCAGTCCCCGCAGCTCGGCCAGGCCTCTCATCCTTCCAAACAGGGAGTATCCCGGATAAATCCCCTTGCGGTGTTCATCCGGCGACATGAGATGCCCGTGATCCGGACGCATCGGTAATCGCACATCAGGCCTTCCTTCGTCCGTTCTGCGCTTCTGTTCCAGGAGGAGCGAACGCATGACGGCATACATGTCGACATCGCCGACCAGATGGTCTTCTTCGACAAAGTCTCCCTCTGCATTGCGCGCGACATTCCTCAAATGGACGAAATTGATCCTGGCGGCAAACCGCTCCGCCATCGCTGCAACGTCGTTCTGTACTCCGGCTCCGAACGATCCGGTGCACATCGTTATTCCGTTCGAAGGCGTGTCGGCCACCTTGAGCAGTTGCTCAACGTCAGAGCCGACACTGACAACACGCGGAAGCCCAAGGAGAGGCCGGGGCGGATCGTCGGGATGTATGGCCATGAACACACCCGATTCTTCCGCAACCGGAATGATCGCGTCGATGAACTTGTGCAGGTGGACACGCAATTCGTCTGGCCCGATCCCCTGGTACGACTGAAGGGCGGACTTCAGGCCCTCAAGCGAAAAGGCCTCCAGGGAGCCCGGCAGGCCAAGTAATACCGTATCAACGAGCTGTTTCTTTTGCACTTCCGTCATCAGCCCGAAGTATTTCCTGGCCTCGCGGAGCTGGTCTAATGTGTAATCTCCGTCGGCACCGGAGCGCTTCAGCAGAAAAACATCGAAAGCGGCAAACGCCCGGGTCTCGAACCGGGTCGTTATCGATCCGTCCCGGAACTGTACGCGGATGTCTGTGCGCGACCAGTCGAGGACCGGCATAAAGTTGTAGCAGACTGTCCTGACGCCGCATTGTGCCAGATTGCGGATGGAATTTCTGTAATTCTCGATGAACAGCCGGTAGTCCCCGGTCCGTTTCTTGATGTCTTCGTGTACGGGGATGCTCTCTGCAACGGACCAGATCAGTCCATGATCTTCGATGACCTTTTTCCTGGCGAGAATTTCTTCAAGAGGCCATTGCTGGCCGGGAGGGATGTGGTGGAGCGCCGTCACTATTCCGGTCGCACCGGTCTGCGTGATCTCCTTGAGAGAGACCGGGTCGTGGGGACCAAACCAGCGCCATGTCTGCTCAAGCGCCACTACCTGTAGACCTCGTCTTCGCCCATGTACTCGTACGAGTCAAAATACGCCGTCGATCGGGACGGCGAGCCCTGAGAAGTCGCATAGAGCGCATAAAGGCATCCTACAAATCCTCCGGCGACCTTTGTGCTCAGGAAAGCGGCAGGGAGACCATCTTTGAGCAGATGCCAGTCGTCCGGACGGGTCGCGGAGAAGAATGCATAGGTATCTCCCCGCGCCTCGACCTTCAGGAGTATTCGTCCCTCTTTCTGGCTTTCTTGAAGCGGCTGGAAAGCTATAAGTTCCATGTCCTGATTGGTGCCGTTGCCCGTACGCGATTTGTAGAGTTGAACGACCGGTCTGCTCTCCTGGACTCCCTTGCAAAGATAATAAAAATGATTCTCGTTCTGGAATACCAGGAGACCCGCCTTCTCGCTATCGGATTTCGGGAGAAATTCGAGCGAAGCGCTTGCATTCCCCCTTGCGTGAGGTTGACGCCATCCCAGAAAACTCGGATTCACCGGCTGCGAGCAAGTTTCCGGCCGCACTCGCATTGCAAGGTAGCCCCGCCGTTCGGTCAGACTGTACCACGCTTCTCGCGGAGTCCTCAAAAGCACCCAGTTGCCCCCGAGTGTTGTGGATGTGAATTCTTCTTTGACCACGAAGTTACCGCCGTACGGGGGATCTCCGGTCTGGTAGGGGGGAGGGACAGGGAGATCATACGAGTACTGTACGGTTTCATGGTCCGGATTAATGACAGGCCATCCCCCCTGCCATCGGACCGGGGCAAGAAATGTCTCCCTTCCGGTGTTGAAAAACTGCTGCTCGTACGGTCGGTACGGCCTGCATCCCAGAAATACCGCCCACCAATCACCACCCGCGGTCTCGACAAAATCAGCGTGGCCAGCACAGGTCACCGGATAGTCCCGCCGCGGATCCAGATGCCGTTGCGTGAGAATGGGATTCTTCTCGTGGGGCACATACGGTCCGTCAACGTTTTTGCTCTTGAATACGACCTCCGAGTGCTGGTCGGCCGTGCCGCCTTCGGCAGCAATCAGGAAATAGAACCCATCATGCCGGAATATGTGAGGCGCCTCGATCCATACCGGTTGTTTGCGGATATCTGTTCCTCCGTTGATGAGGATGCGCTCCGTTCCCGTTACCCTGAGCCCCTGAGCATCAAACTCGTGCATCCTGATCGTCCTGTGCCCTCCATAAAGCGGCTTGTCATCCGGCGCGACGCTGTTGTAGATCAGGTATGCCTTCCCATCGTCGTCGAAGAACAGTGACGGATCTATGCCATTGATCTGAGGAAGCCAGACGGGGTTCGACCATGGCCCTCCGGCGGACTTCGCAGTGACCACAAAATTCCCCCCCCGGTCGACCAGCGTACACGTTATATAGAACAGGCCTTGAAAATAACGAATTGCAGGGGCAAAAATGCCGCGCGAGACTCCTGCGCTGTCCAGAGGGAGCTGTTCCGGCCTGTCCAGGACATGACCGATAAGTCGCCAGTGCGCCAGATCCCTGCTCTGAAAGACCGGGATTCCGGGGAAATATGCAAATGACGAGTTCACGATATAATAGTCATCTCCGACTCTGCAAATGCTCGGGTCAGGGTAAAATCCGGAGAGAATGGGGTTGATGACGTGGCCGATGACGGTGGAATCCCGGGACTGCGACGAGCTTGCAGGGGGGAGGATCATGAGGACGATAAAGGTCCAGGGCACCAACAAATGCCGGCCATTCCTTCTGTTGCGTTGTCCGTCCGACTGGGTGTGCATCCCTTTCCTTCCTTCTTACCTGTGAAAACTTTCGGGGGGGCCAAGGTAACTTGGCCGCAGGCCGCCGCAATTCACGACAATTTTTTCGAGGACAACGCCAGGATCGACCATCCAGATTTTAAGCGTATGATAGCCGCCCGCCGCGATTGCGTGCGTTGTCCGGCTGTAGCGCGCATTGTCGGCAACAGTCGTCTCCCACTCCATGTTCCCGTGCTGCGCGATGAAATCGTGCGGGACAATTGTGACCCTCACGGGAGGATCGTTGTCAAACGAGACTGCATACCGCACGCCTTCTCCCGGCCGGGAATTCAAAGTCGGCCCGAAGGTTCCGGTAACCTCGACGTGCCCGCTGTCGAGCAGATACATCCGGTACTCCAGGCACGGAGAATCCTCGCCGGGCGCCGCGGCGGGCGAGTCGGGAGGCGCAATTGTCTTCATTGCGGAGAGCGTATGACCGTATTCCTCAACTTCCTTCCATCGTCTGGTGCCCGATCTGGTCGCGTGCGTAAAATGCGCTGCCTCCATCGAAACATATCCATCTCCTTCGACAAACCCGTGCAGGGTCGCCGCCGTTATCCCGGCGGGACGCGCAAGCCTGACACGCACTGGAATGCTCGCGCCCGGGCCCGCGATGGTCACCGTGCCGGAGTCGTCAGCGGGGGATGCCGTGCTCCAATCGATGCTCACACGGAGCCGCGCCTGGCTGCGGACCTCACCCGCCGTGGCGGACAGCGATATCCACGGTCTGCTTGCCGTTGCACTCCATGAAAATACGGTTGTCCCTCTGTTGAATACTTCAATGAAGCCATCCTGCTTGTTGAACTGATCAAGCCGTGGAAGTGCAGGAGTACCATCCGCTCCGGGCCATGCGGCCTCCGAGCCTTCTACGGCGATGCCCATGGAGGCGCCTGCGGGAACTTCGATTTCCGAGAGTGGGACTGCTCTGAGGCTGTTGACCGGCGGGTCCTGCCAGGTGGTGTACCCCAGATGCGCCTGATCCATGAAATGGTCCCACTTACCTCCAGTGAGCGTCCGGTTGTAATATCCCATG
>JBGPYM010000290.1:0-3602 GCA_041493205.1 Bacteroidota bacterium | reverse complement strand
GTCGTTGTCGAAGTCTCCCACGGCTACGGCTATTCTTCGCTCTACGCCCACCTGTCACGCGCGCTGGTGCGTGAAGGACAGACCGTCAAACGGGGGGAACTAATTGCAAAAAGCGGACGTTCCGGTCTAGTGAGCGGACCTCACCTGCACTATGAAGTGCGCTACCAGGGGAGGAAGCACAACCCGATCGACTATTTCTTCGACGACATTGACGCCGCGCGCTACCGCTCACAACTCGCGAATGCACGGACAGCACGAGGTGAGCATTGATCTGGACGATGGAACTTGCTTCGTATCTGGATGATGCCCCCTGGCCCGCCACCAAGGATGAACTGGTGGACTACGCCATCCGGACGGGAGCGCCCATCGAGGTGGTCGAAAACCTTCAAGAGCTCGAGGACAGCGAAGAGCCGTACGAGAGCATGGAGGAAATCTGGCCCGACTACCCCACAGGCGAAGACTTTTTCTTCGAAGACGAGGGGGAATACTGAGGGAGCCCCCCGCTGCGCCATCCCCGTTCGTTGATATTCATCCGGAATATTGTTACTATGAAAACCCGGCCCTACGGCTGGGTTTTTTTGTACGGACTCGTGTACTTCGATTACCTGCAGCGCGCGTGCTTCCACCCCATCGGCCATTCCCTCCCCCTCCTTCATGCCCGCGGAGACGCTGCCGCGGCCGAAGGAACATCCTGCTTGCTGCCGCTCTTCTCCTGACCGCGGCCGCCTCCGCACAGACTGTCCCCGGACCCCGCCGCTATGAAATCTCCTCCATCGCGTTTGAAGGCAATGCGTCGCTCGGGCGCAATGATCTGGTCGCCCAGCTGAGCACCAAAGAGACGCCGGGATTCTTCTCCCGGTTCCTCCACACCTCGATCAGCGAGAAGCTCGGACGGAAGAACGAATACCTGAGCAGGGCGACGCTCGGCTCCGATCTGAAACGTCTGAAGACCTACTATGAGAATCGCGGATTCTCCGAGGCGGTTATCGATACTGCACTGGCATATGACGAGGGGGGGGAGTCGGTGGATGTCACGTTCCGCATCGCAGAAGGGTACCGCTCCATCATCGACAGCCTTGCGTATACGGGGATCGTCAACACGTCCGGCGTCGTCTGGACCGAAATCCTCTCCTCCCCGAGAATTGTCGTGGGCGACCCCTTCGATGCCGCGCTCCTGGAAGAGGAGGTGGCCAGGGTGATGAAAATCTTCTCAAACGCCGGCTACCCGAACGCGCTCTTCGTGCGGGACAGTTCCTGGGCGCGGCGCTATACGAGCACGCGCAACTACCGGGTGCGCCTTTCGTTCGACCTCGGGAGGATGTACTTCTTCGGGCCCGTGACAATCCGGCAGGAGGTCGATTCCCTGCGCGATCCGCTGCCGCGTGAAGACATCACCGACGACATTCTCACGCGGCAGCTCACCTATGTCCCGGGACAGCATTACAGCGTTGAGGACAGCGTCACCAGCGTCAGCAACCTGAACCGGCTCGGTATCTTCGATCTCCGGCGGATGTCCCTGCTCGTTCCTCCGCGGAGCGACACGTCTGTGACGGTCCCGACGCTCATCTTCTTCCGTCCGAAAGACCGGCACGAGCTTGGCCCGGAACTGATCGTCAGCGACGAAGGGGGTCAGCTCAACCTCGGTGCCGGTCTCGGCTACACGCACCGGAATTTCTTCGGCGGAGCGCGCATATTCTCCACGCACCTCCGGTTCCGTACGCAGACCCTCAGGGAGTTTCCCAACTATTTCGGGAAGAATACGGACGCAGTGTCGAACCTGGACCTTACGTTCGAGCTCGTCCAGCCGTATGTCTTCAGCAACCGGGTCAAAGGCTCGTGGTCGTTCTCGTTTATCGTGGACAAGCAGAAGCCGTACCGGCAGAATATCGTGCGGAACAAGTTCGGCTTCACGAACAGGTTTACGGAATACACGAACGGATTCCTCGACTGGACGCTGGAAGCGATCGGGTCGGAAACCAATGACAATTATATCGGCGACACCACGGACCTTGAAATCCAGCGGCAGCGACGGCTCTTGCAACACGAGCAGTTCAACTCCATTCTCTCGTTTACGATACAGCGCGACAAGTCGAACGACATCTTTTCCCCCTCGGAAGGATTCATCCATTCCGCCACGTTCGATGAAGCCGGACTTTTCCCGCTCCTGATTCAGGGAGTGTTCCCAAACCTGCCTTCCACGCAATTCTACCGCGTGAGCCTGATCGGCCGGTGGTATACGGAGGTATCGCCCCACCGGTATTCGATTCTCGCCCTGAAAGCCAAGGGAGGATTCGAGGAGAAGTACGGCGAGTCGCGCTCTGATACCGGCCGTGCCATTCCGCAGACCCATCGCTTCTATGCCGGGGGCGGGAGCAGCGTCCGCGGGTGGAACTCGCGCGACCTGATCGCCTCCGGCGATCCCCAGTACGGCGGCAACCTCGCCCTCGAGGGGAGCGTCGAATTGCGCACCAATATCCTCCAGGGACTGCATGACGGCCTGTTTGACAAGATCTGGCTTGTCCAGTTCGTCGATGTGGGAAACGTCTGGGCGGAAGCAAGCGACTTCCGCTTTTCCGAGTTTGCGGTTGCGGCCGGACTCGGCTTCCGGTATGACACGTTTTTCGGTCCGTTCCGCATCGACTGGGGGTTCCGCGTCTACAATCCGGCGGAAGCACCCGGCCGCCAGTGGATTACGCAACGGAAGCTCTTCGGGCAGACCTTCAAAGAGGGTATTTTTCATTTCGGCATCGGCCATGCATTCTGAGCCGTCTCTGTGGCAGAGAGTTTTGGGCCAGGAACGGGTGAAGCGAACGCTCGTCGCTGCCCGCGCGAGCGGACGAATGCCGCACGCATATCTTTTTTACGGCGGCGAGGGAGTGGGAAAGGATGCCATGGCCCTCGAGCTCGCCCGCGTACTCCGGTGCGAGAAGGGCGGGGATGAGGCGTGCGGCGTCTGCTCCTCCTGCGGGCGGATTACGTCGATGCAGCACCCGGACGTTCGGTTCATCACCGCCCTCCCTCTCGGCAAAGGGGAAGATGCGGCGGATGAACCCCTGGCGAAGCTCCCGGAAAAGGAAATTCGAGTGATCCAGGAACAGCTCCGCGAAAAAGGAAAAAACCCGTACCACCGGATGCAGATACCGCGCGCGAACGTCATCAAAATTAACAGCATTCGCGAGCTCCGGCGTGAATCCTCGCTCTCGACATCCGACAGAAAGACCCGCGTCTTCATCATCTCGCAGGCCGAAGGGATGGAGGCGCCCGCTGCAAACACGCTCCTCAAGACGCTGGAAGAGCCCCCGGGCGATACGATGCTGATCCTGACAAGCGCGCATCCTGAGGCGCTTCTGCCCACAATCCTCTCCCGCTGCCAGCACGTCCGATTCGACCCCTTGACGGAAGACGACCTCCGGCGTGCCCTGACGGAGTGGGAAGGTGTCGAAGCCGGTCAGGCGGCAATGGTCGCGCGGCTCGCCCACGGGAGCTACACGCGTGCCCGTGAACTGCTGCAGGAGGATGTCATGCAGCTCCGGCAGGATGTCGTGGAGTTCATCCTGAAGGCGCTGATGAACAACGTCGTCGACCTCGCGGACGCCGTCGAG
>JBGPYM010000258.1:0-4288 GCA_041493205.1 Bacteroidota bacterium | reverse complement strand
CGGATCCTTCTCGAGCATCTTAAGGATCACGGCATCAAGAGCCGCGGGGATTTCGCTCCTGATCGAGGAAGGCCGCGGCGGCTCGAGGTGCAGAATGGAATACATCACGGCCGCTTCATGATCACCGGTGAAAGGCCGGTTCCCCGTCGTCATCTCGTACATCATGGCGCCGAGCGAAAACAGGTCGCTCCGCGCATCCATGGGAGAACCCTGCGCCTGCTCGGGTGCCATGTACGCGACTGTCCCGACGGCATACCCCGTCACGGTCAGCGAAGAACCGCCGGCGAGGGAGGCGACGCCGAAGTCAAGTATCCTCGCATCGCCGTCGTTGGTGACGATGACGTTCGCCGGCTTGATGTCCCGGTGTATGATCCCCCTTTCATGGACCTTTGCGAGCCCGGAGCAGACCTGAATGCCGATCAGAAGCGTTTCGTCCAGCGTGAGCGTTCCGTTCTCGATCTTCTGCTTCAGCGTCTCCCCCTCATAATAGCCCATGACAATAAATACGTGGCCGTCGGGGGTCTCGCCGATCTCATGGATCGTGCAGATGTTCGCGTGGTCGAGGGAGGATGCTGCCTGCGCTTCACGGACAAACCGCTCCCGTGCAGTGGGGCTGGGGATGACGTCGGAAGGGAAGAATTTTACTGCAACGTTGCGGCCGAGGGTCAGGTCCTCGGCTTTGTACACGAGACCCATCCCTCCGCGGCCGATCTGCTCGAGAATCTTATAGTGGGACACCGTCTGACCCACGAAAGAAACCATCGCAGTACCTGCTTGATGCCTGGGGTGGTGCTTCTTGAGGCGGCCGGAAGGTGAATCGCAGACTATTCGCGGGTTTGCCCTGCTAGGAACGGCCTGCGGCGGATCAAAAAATCAACGGAAGGATAGTACACGGGGGGGAGATTGTCAAGCTGAAGACAGATAATCCACACCCCGGTTGCCCGGGATGTGGATTATGGTGTACAAACCTGCTTGTTGCCGGGATGTTACTTCGAGCTGAGATCCGGCATTAATTCTATCATTTCCTCATCGACTCTGGCGACGTTTGAGGCGAGGTCGTCGAGGTAACGGGCGTATGCCCCTGCACCTTTGAGTGCATCATACGCATCGCCCATCGCTTTTCCCATCGGCTGCTCAAGATCCGCCCAACCCTTGGGCAGACGGTACGCAATGACCCACTGGGGCTCACCCGAGAAGAAGCTCGTCCAGACCGTCACCTTCGCACCGACCTTTTCCCACACTTTTTTCCAGGTCGCCATCTCATCGGCGACCCTGATGCCCCGCCCCGGCCTCGGGTAGACGTGCCGGAGAAGCGCCTTCTTGAACGTGTTCGCGACGGAATCGGTGGAGAACTCCCTCCGCAGTACAAGATATGCGGTAGGAGTCGATTTTTCGGTCAGCGGCAGAATGTTGTTTTCATAGTCCTTCTGGTGCTCTTCGCTCAGGTCCTTGCGTCCTTCAAGATCGGTCCATGAGTTCGGGCCTTCGTTGAGCTGATACGATCCCTCATCCGCGCCTGAGACGACGCTGAACACGCGCCATTTCCAGTTCCCTGTGTGGAACTTCGCAACGTGGTCGGTGATGGCTTTCTTCAGCGCGGCGTCCTTTCCCGGCTTCGGGAAGACCCTGTACGTGCTGAGTGTAGACTTTTCCTGGGCCTGCGACAGCGTGCAGGACAGGATGATGGCAAATGCCACCAGAGTGATGAAACGTTTCATGGAACGCTCCTTATTGTGTGGGTGTGGGTGGTGTGATGCGTGCAGCAGCAAACGTGCTCGCGGTGGAACCCGGAGACGGACTCGGGTGCTTATGCTTAAGAATAGGGAAAATGTCGGGGTGGAAGTCGCAATGCGGTCACGCCAGGAGTGGGATTGTCCCGAACGAGGGCCCTGCGGACAGGCAGGAAGAGAGGAAAGGATGTCCAAAACAGGCATATCCAGGGGTACGGGTCCTCGAGCGCCTTGGAATTCACCCTTTATGACACGAAAGGGAGAATCCGCACAAGGCAATGGGAAAGAACAGTTTACAACGGTTTGACACGGTACCACTTTCACCCGGCAAAGTCAAGGAATATCTTTATTGGGTTTCCTGGTTAAACCAAAGCGTTCCTTCCTGTGTCATAAAGAGTCACAAGGTTGATTTTCCGTTCCTCCCACAAACAAGTGAAGCCCCGCGACCCCTTCCTCTACTATCCGAAACACCACCCTCTCGGCCGTCGTCACTTTCCAGGGGACTCCATTGAACCTCAATCGATTTGCTTTCCTGCTCTTCGCCCTCTTCGTGTTCGGACGGACGGCGGCACAAACTGTCTGGGTCGACGCGAAGAAGGATGACGCCTCGATGACGTACCGGCTGACCCACCCCCTCCACGAGATCGAAGCGACAAGCAAGGAAGTGGTGTACCGGGCGCAGCTCGATCCGGCAAAACATGAGTTTTTCAGCGTCTCCGCTCAGGTGGACGTCATGACCTTCAGCAGCGGGAACTCGAACAGGGACTCGCACGCGATGGAGGTGATCGACGCGATCACCTATCCGTATGCGAGTTTCGAAAGCACCGGCATCACCCGGAGCGGCGACAGCCTCAGAGTCACGGGGAAAGTCACGTTTCATGGGGTGACCAGGGACGTCGTCATCCCTGCGAAGTCTCTCTGGAGCGCCGACAGGGTCGAAGTCAGCGGTGCGTTCGATCTGAGCCTCAAGGCACACAGCATCGACCGGCCCTCGCTGCTGATGATTCCGGTCGACGATGAACTGCGGTTCACTTTTGATGCGGTGTTCAGGTTTAAATGAAGGGAGTATTGCAATGATGCGGCGTTTCGTCAGCAAAAGTGCTCCGGCATTGCCGGTAGTGATGGCGCTCGTGTTTCTCGTGGGATGCGGCACGACCACAATCGCGAGCAGGTGGAGGGGGCAGGATGTCCTGCTCGGCAGGAATGATGAAGGCTGGCTGGCGTCGGCTGCCCCGATGGAAGACAAACGGACTTCGGTGGCCGTCTACAATGACAGTGAATACGTGTACATCGGACTGGTGACCGCGGACCGGGACCTTCAGCGCCTTATCACGCGCACGGGGGTTTCATGGTGGTTCGACAGGGATGGCGGTAACGCGAAGAGTTTCGGCGTCCATTACCCCGTCTTCTCCCGTCCGCCCGCACAGCTTGAAGGTGAATCGGCCGAGGGCGATGCACCTCCCGGAGACATGCGCGGAGATGACCGCAGGAGCGATTCCGGAGAAATGGATGTCTACACGTCCGGCGAGGAGCATCCTGTCCGGATGACCGTGGCGGCTACGGGTGGGATCGATGCTGAGTACCACGTTTCAAAGGGAACGCTCTCGTACGTTTTGAAGGTCCCGTTGAGTGACAAAGGAGTGCATCCCTTTGCGCTCAACGCCGCGCCGGGAGCCACGATCGGTGTCGGCGCGGAAACCGCGTTCCGGCGTCCCGTCCAGGCGTCCGGAGGAGAAGGCAGGCGGTCGGGCGGCGGTGGTGGCGTGTCCGGAGGCCGGCGCGGAGGCGGCGGCGGAGGGGGCGGACGCGGCGAAAGGCAGCAGGGAAGACCCGAAGATGCGGCGCGCCCCGACCCGTTACAGGCCTGGATAAAGGTCCAGCTCGCCACCCGGCAATAACATCCGCGTCATCTCCATTGACCTTTGACCCGCGGGACAGTATCTTTGTCATGATTTTTGGGGGGAATCGATCATGACAAGATCTATCGTCTCCGCGTCAGCGGTCATTCCGGCGCCTCCGGAGAGAATCTACGGCATCCTGGCCGATTATCACCAGGGCCACCCGGCGATTGTGCCGAAGAAATACTTCCGGAAATTGGAGGTAGAGTCGGGAGGACAGGGGGCGGGGACAAAGCTGCGGCTTGAAATGAGGGTCCTCGGTTCGACCTATGTTTCAAAGCACGTCGTGTCCGAGCCGGAACCGGGGCGCGTGCTGGTGGAAGCCAATGTCGATGGTTCCACGAAGACAACGTTCACCGTTGAATCCCTCAGCGGGAAGACCACGACTCTTCTGGTCATCGAAACCGAGTTTGCAGTGCAGAAGGGTTTTGCAGGGAAGATCCAACGAATGCTCACGCAGACGATGCTCCGGCGCATCTATACAAAGGAACTCAAGCTTATCAGGCGCTATGCCCTCAGCGGAAATCCCTGAACATCTGCACGCCCTGCATTCCCCCGCCAGCCGCATCACCCCAGCTCTATCATCGCCTTCATGACGCCATCCCCATGGCGCGCAACCAGGCCAAACGCCTCCCCTGTTGCCTCGAGGGGAAACCGGTG
>JBGPYM010000355.1:0-2757 GCA_041493205.1 Bacteroidota bacterium | reverse complement strand
GTGACGAATATCCGGTTCAGCATTCCGTCGGCTGAAACGCTCTCGCTCAAGATATTCGATCTCCTGGGAAGGGAAGTCACCGACGTCCTCGAAGGCCCTCACGCGGCCGGTTCGTATGTCGTCCGGTTTGACGCTGCACATCTTGCCTCCGGCGTTTACATCTATCGCCTGGTGACGCCGACGCATACCGCAGTGAAGAAGCTCGTGGTCCTGAAATAATATCAGATGATCCTGGCCTGAAGTACGGGTCAGCCCCGAAGTGCCGGGACGGCCATTCGTGCCGTCCCGGGTTTCCTCCCCTTGCTCATTCCCCCCAAATTCCGTACTATTTGCAGGAATTTAATGCATTCCGGGAGAGTCCCATCTCCACATTGTTCAACAAAGGATCCCTCGTTTATGACTCTGCTCAAACGGATACTCGCAATCCTCGCAGCCATTGTCATCGCAGGGCAATTTATCAGGCCGCCGAGGAATGCTTCGGCCGCTCCCGCAGTCGCAGACACGACTGGAGGGCTTGTGATCCCGGAAAATGTGCGACAGGTTCTTGCGGTTGCATGCTTTGATTGCCACAGCAACAACACGCGTTACCCCTGGTATGCTGAAGTCCAGCCGGTGGGGTGGTGGCTTGCGGGACACATCCGCGACGCGAAGAAGGAGCTGAATTTTGATGAATTCGGGTTGTATCAGCCGAGACGGAAATTCGGGAAATTCAGACAGATCGAAGAGCAACTTGATAAGGGCGAAATGCCTCTCCCGTCCTACCTCATCATCCACAAGGACGCAGTCCTTCCGGCGGACAAGAAGGAACTCCTGATCGCGTGGAGCCGGGCCATGCGGGACTCCCTGCGCGCGCACTATCCGCCCGAAACTCTTGAACGGCGCCCACCCCGTTGAAAAGCCGGAGCCACACCCGACTCATCCTTATTCTCGGCTCGCTGACCGCCGTCGGACCATTCTCCATCGACATGTATCTTCCCGGGTTCCCGGCGATCGCCAGGGACCTGCAGACGGATATTGCGCACGTGGGTTGGTCGCTGACGAGCTATTTCATCGGCATTTCGCTCGGACAGCTTGGGTACGGTCCGCTGCTCGACAAGTTCGGCAGGAAGAAGCCGGTTATCGTAGGGCTCGTGCTCTATATCCTCGCGGCCGCCGGATGCGGGTTCTCCCCCTCGATCCAATGGCTGGTCGCAATGCGGTTCGTGCTGGCGGTCGGTTCATGCGTCGGCATCGTCGCGACCAGGGCGATCGTCCGCGATCTTTTCCCGCTGAATGAGGTGGCGCGGATTTTCTCCACGCTGATGCTCGTTCTGGGAGTCTCCCCGATCCTCGCCCCCTCGGCCGGCGCCTATGTGGCAGACTTCCTCGGCTGGAGGTACATTTTTGCTCTCCTTGCCGTGCTCGCGACCGCCATCCTCGTAGGAGTCGTGTACCTCCTCCCGGAGAGCCGGCCCGGCGACCGGTCGATTTCACTGCGCCCGGTCGTGCTGACACGCACATACGCCGGCGTGTTCAGGGAGCCTACTTTTTTTGCCTATGGCCTTGCGAGCGCTGCCGCGTCGGCAGGACTGTTTGCCTACATCGCCGATTCTCCCTTCGTGTTCATGAACCTCTTCGGCCTCACGGAACGGCAGTTCGGTCTGGTGTTCAGCATGAGCGCGTGCGGGGTCATCGGGGCCAGCCAGCTCAACCGGCTGTGGCTGCGGAAACATACGAGCATGGAAATCTCGAGGGTCGCGATTATCTTTCAGTGCATCGTTGCCATGCTCCTGGTGATCTTCGTGCTCACGGGCGTGCCTCCCACGGGGATCTACATCCTGATCTTCTGCTACCTTGCCGGACTCGGCTCCCTTAGCCCGAACACCACTGCAATCGCCCTCGGACCGTTTACGTCGCATGCCGGCTCGGCATCCGCCCTCCTGGGGAGCATGCAGATGGCCGCCGGAGCGATCGGCTCATCGCTTGTAAGCTATTTCCACAACGGCACCGCCGTCCCCATGACCGTTCTTCTTCTCTGCGCTTCGCTGGGGAGTTTCGGACTACAGTTCGGATACAGGATGAAAAGCCTTCGCCCGGGTTCGAGCACAGGTTGAACTTCTCCAACGAGAAAGCCTGATGCCATGAAAGTGCCACAATTCACTTTTGCGGCGCTCCTCCTTTTTGCATTTCCCTGCCCCGTCTTCAGCCAGTGGATTGTGCAGCATACCGGTGTGCCTGATGCCTCCCCCAACCCCCAGTTGTCTCTTTCTGTCGTGAATGAACAGGTCTGCTGGGGGGTGAAATGGTCGCCCGCGCACGTTGTGAGAACCACGGACGGAGGAACGACATGGCAGACTTCAATTCCCGATTCATCCCCCGTCCTGAGAGCGACCTGCATCAAGGCACTGAATGCGGCGAAGGCATGGGTAACGCTCTGGGATACAACGTACAACACCAGTGGCGGGATTTACAGGACGACGGATGGTGGCCAGTCGTGGGATCGTGAATCGGCGTATGCCGGACCGGGAGGATTTCCGGATGTAGTGCATTTTTTTGATGACAGCGCTGGCGTGTCGGTCGGGGACCCGCATACCCCGACAAACAACTGGCAGATCTATACGAGCACCAATGGAGGCAATACATGGACCCCCGTTCCTTCCTCCAACTTCCCGCCGGCAAACTCAGGCGAATTCGGACTCTCCGGGGTATACAAAGCGGTTGGTAGTCATCTCTGGTTTATTTCATCGGCGGGTTCACTCTACAGAACATCGGACCGCG
>JBGPYM010000108.1:0-9765 GCA_041493205.1 Bacteroidota bacterium | reverse complement strand
TGAGCTTTTCGCCCGGCGTCGTTCCCCCCGAAATCATCAGGAAGCTTTTGGTCCACTCTGCGGGGACAACGGCCTCGTACCCGATAATCTTTGCCACGGTCCGTTCCGCCTGCACCGGATCTTGTGCGGGGATTCTCCCGATCAGGAGCGACGGGAGAAACGGATGGAGTGAGTCGAAGCACGCGTACCAGTTGTCTCCCGCAGGGACGCCGTAAGCCGGGACGAAATTGGTTTTGATGGTTGTCGCCATGTAGCGGTGGTAGTCCCAGCTCGCATCGCCGAAGAGTAGAAGGGCCGCCGGCGCAGGCGAGGGCCATTGCTGGTACGCAAGCTGCAGAAACGACTTGATGACCTCGGCATTCAACATGCCGTAATTGAATTCGTCGTAGATGTCCTGCACGTCCACGACCGTTACCCTGACGCCGTTGACAGTCCGGCGGTGCGCCGCAAGCTGCTGCGCGGTGGTCATGAAGTCGCTGTGCGCGATGATGATGTAATCCGTCCCCTGAGGATTCGTACGGATGTCAGCAAAGATTTTCGACCGGACCGGCAGGACGGGCAACGCGCTCCCCGATTCGATCACCGCATAGCGGCCCGGGAGCGAAAACGTATCCTGGAATGCGATCGTATAGCCGGTCGCAGGGGATCCGCTCACTGATCCGCCTGTAATCCTCCTGCCGCCGGTGAGGTCATATACTTCAATCGAAGGCGAGGCAAATCCGCTCACAGTGAATCGTGCCGGGGCGCCACCCGAAGATCCCGGCGAGCTGAACACCAGACGCCCCCCAACAGCACGAAGGAGTCGCGGGTACTCAACTTCATACCAGTCGAGGTAAAACTGATTTACAAGGCTTCCCGGAGGCGGATCCGAGAGAATCGTCAGCGTGTTGGACCCCTCCCTGAGCCACGATGCGGGGAACGACGCAAGAAAGAGACCCTGTTGCCGTCCATTGAACGTCACCACACCCGCCAGTGAGTCGTTGATCCAGAAACGCGCCAGGTGATTCGGCGTTGTGAAATTGGGGGTCGTGCTGTAAAGTCTGACCCGGAGTGTGGCCGTCGAGGCGGTCGGGTCGAGACTGTCGATCGAGAATCTGTAAGGCAGACGCGTACCGGGATAATAATAGTCCCACACCCACCCTTCACCGGGGACGGGACCCGTGTCGGTGATTTCCTGATCTCCCGTCCCTTCGTAATAGTCGGTGTTTTCTTCCAGATGTCTGAATTCAGTTCCGGACCCAAGATCGAGCCCAGGAGCCCCGGGGGGCTGCTGGACGGCATTGTACTTTGTCCCCGGTGAGCCGCCCCACGTCAGCCAGTAAACGCTCGTGTCGGCATAGAAATCGAGGTAGGTGGAATCCCCCCGGTGGCGCAGGCCGTAAAATTCGATGCTCGAGTCAGGCCGGAGAGTAAATGGAACTGCTGCTCCGAGGTAGTACAGGGCCATAGTTGAAGTGTCGGGGGAGCCTGCAGGTGCGCCTGCCGCAAATAGATCGCCCTTTGTTACTTTGTACCATCCATCTGCCGCAACCGGGATCCGGTAGTATTTCCGCCCGGGCGTGAACCAGTCGCGCGAAGGATCAGCGAGGATGGACGACGGCCGCGGGGCCGGTGACCGCCACTGTTTTGCCTGATCGTAGTTTGCGATGAGCGACCGGTACACATCTTCAAACTGCGGGTCTGCGTTCGTGCCTCCTGCAGAGAGGACCGGCAGGGACGGATCAACGCCCGTAATGGTGATGCGCACCGTGCCACTGACGAGCCAGCGGAGGACTTTCGTAACGGGATTGTACTGAAGCGGTGCGAGATGGACTGTGGCGATCCGCTGTGAGCGGAGTGTGAACGGAGGATCGGTCCAGATCTCGCGACCGGGGAAGTACCTGTTGGAGGAGTATGCCGTGGCGCTTTTCCGGTAGACTGCAACGGCCTCATGTTCATCCGTCGCGCGGAACCCCGGAACGGGGGCAACGAGTTGGCCGCCCGACTCCTGATACACCGGATCAATGAGTGTCACGCTGATCCCGGCACCCTCCGGGATTCCAAGGCTGAGGATATCGACCGGGAGCTGCGGTGAACCCGAATCACGAGGCGCCGTTGCCGGAGGTCCGCTGAAGAGGAGGTAGTGCCCACCGTCGATTTGCACGATCGAGGGGGCAAACCCGCGGCCCGCATACGACACACTCCAGCCGCCCGCATCGCTCCGCACCGTAAAACCTGGACGCGGTTTTTCTCCGGCGGCAGTGTGGAGGGCGATCGTCACTATCGAAGCTGCCAGAAGGAGCGATGGCACGAGTCTGCGCATCAACCCCTCCCCGAGCGAATCCGCTGGGCTATGACGCGAAGAAGGAACAGGGGGTTTCCGAACAGGTAGCGGCGCCAGAGGCGCCGCGGTTCTCTGAAAAACCGGAAGAGCCATTCCAGGCCATGGTCGGCCATCCACGACGGAGCAGGCGCTCGCGCACCTGCGATATAATCAATCATCGAACCCGAAGGGAGAACGGCGCCCGTACGGAGGGTACGCCGGTTTTCCTCGATCCAGTATTCCTGCATCGGCATCCCAAACCCGACAAAGAGGACGTCCGGCGCAGCCTTATTGATCTGTTCCACCACTGTCCTGCTTTCGTTTCCCGACTTCTCGAAGTATCCATGGTGCCAGCCCGTGATCCGAAGCCGCGGAAAACTGCTCCTGATTTTTTCTACGGCAGTATCGACGACGCTGGTTGCCCCGCCCAGAAAATAGACCGAGACCCCTTCCTTCTGAAAGAGCGAGCAGAGATCCCAGATCCAGTACGTGAGGACAGTCCGGGGAGGCAGGTGCGTTCCGAGGATGCGGGCACCGACCCGCACTCCTTCGCCATCGCAATACGTGACCGCCGATCCGTTCAAAATGGCGCGAAAACGGGAATCGGCACAGGCGAGATTCAGAGCGTGGACGTTGAGATAGGAATACATGCTGCACTCCCCCGCCCGGGCGGCGGTGAGGAGCGATGCCGTCAGGGCTGTACGGTCGAGCTGGCCGACCCGGACCCCCAGCACCGAGACTTCATGCATTCGCCGCGCCACGGAGGTTTCGCAACGACACTTCTTTCTGCAGCGAAGCGAACACCTCCTCCGGAGCGATCAACCCCATGCAGGGATTTTCGGGACGTATGCAGCGAATCTGGTCGCAGGGGGAGCAGGCGACAGGGCGATAGATGAACGTGCCGCGCGCAGAAAGCGGAGCTGTCAGTGCCGGCGACGCCGGTCCGAACAGGCCCACGACAGGAACACCGAGAAGCGCGGCCAGATGCAGGGGACCGGAATCATTGCCGACGAACGCCTCGGCGCCGCGCAACAGGGCGGCTGTTTCCAACAGGTCGGTGGAGGGGAAAAAGCGCACGCGCGGCGTCTCCCTGAACCGTTCAATGAGGGGAGCGAGTTGTGATTCCTCTGACTGATGACAGACGAACACCACATCATGCTCAAGCTCCTCCACAATTCTTGCGGCCAGGCGGCTGAACTCCTTCACGGGCCACGAACGGTACTCCCACCCGGAGAACGGGTGCACGACCACGTAAGGCGCTCCGTTGACAACCCCCCGCTCGTGAAGCCGTTCAACAGTCCCTTCTACCGGCATCCAGGCGCCGAACGCTGTGGATGCCTCCCGCGTTTCCCGGATGCCGAGCGACTGGAGCACCTTCCACGACCTGCTTTCTATGTTCTCCCTGCCGAACACAATGCCGGGACCTTCCCGGACGCCGATCGACTCGACGGGAGAAATTCCGAGGAAAGGGGTCAGGGAATCGGTTCCATTCAGATAACCGACGATGAACCGCGCGCCGCTCGCGAGCGCCATTGCGGCGTTCCGGTTCGCCGGACTCATGCTGCACGCAAGATCAGGGGCGAGGCTGCGGATGATGCGAAGAGTTCTGAGAAAACGGACAGGCGATAAAGACTGTGAGATCCTGATGACGTCGACGCCGGGTCCGCACATGTCGATGAGGGGGGCGTACGAAGCGTCAACGACGACATGGATCGACGCTCCCGGAAACTGCTGCCGGAATCTCCTGATGACAGGGAGTACGGTGACGAAGTCCCCCAGGCGTGTCAGCTCAATGACGACGAGCGACCTGACTCCCGCAACATAGAAGTTGGTCGAATCGGCCCGGAGAGCCCTCCATCGAAGCCACGACACGAGTATCTTGAGCAGCACAGCGAAGGTCGATTTCGTTTAAGGCTCCGTAATAAAAAAACTTACACAATTCCGTTGAGATAAACAATTCAAGTTCCCGGTTTGTTCGTGAGCGCCATCAACAGGTTACGATACATCGGGACAACCCTGCTGATTTCGTACCGCTCGCTCACCCGCGCCAACCCCTTGCCTGCAAGCGCCTTGCGGAGCTGACTGTCATTACTGAGACGCGCCAGTTCTCCGCGCAAGCCCTTGACGTCTCCTTCGCGAAAAATCAGTCCGGCATCGCCGATAACACCCGGTATTTCGCCGGAGTCAGATCCGACGACGGGAACCCCGCACGCCATCGCCTCGACGAGCACCCGGCCGAATTGTTCCTTCCAGTATGTCCCCGTACGAGACGGAAGCACGAGGGCATCGAGTCGGGAATATTCGGCTGGCATCGCACTCCGCCTGCCTGCCGGGATCCACGCTGTTCTTGCACCGATACCCACCTCTTTTGCAAGCGCGCGCAAGGAATCTTCGGAGTTCCCTGATCCTATGATCCTCAACACGACTTCATCCGGGAGTCCTGCGACAGCTGCTATCAGGAGGTCAACTCCCTTTTGCGGATCGAGTCGGCCAACATACCCGATCGTGAATGGCCTGTCGCCGGTCCTCTCTACGGGGAAAAAAACCCCGGTATCGATTTCCGGGGGAATGACGGCCATGTGCTCGAAACCGAGGCGCTTGAATATGCCCGGTGCTGAATCATTGAAGGCGATGCCATGGGCGGCAGCCGCCAAAACGCGCTTTTCTATCGCCCGATGGAGAAACGAAAACTTGTAAGGGAATTTTCCCAGTGCATAGTCAATATTCCGCCATGTGGAAAATACCAGCCTGGTGCCGGACCGTTTGAGAACGAATTGCAGGCACTCGTACGTTTGAAAATTTTCCGGTTCCGCATTCACATACAGAATGTCCGGCGAGAACTCATCCAGCCAACGCACGATTCCCCGGTAGATCAACCTGTGCGTCCTGGTCGGAAACAGGACCGGAACGGTGATGATATCAAACCGCCCGGAAACTCTCGTCGCGACGCCCTTGCGGAGCGCGTAGCCATCATGCCAGACGGTAGGGATGATGACACGAAGGGTCATGTCGCCGGATTCGCTGATCAGCCGGTACAACTTCTGGTTCAGCGGCTCAATCGCGTTGTGATCGACAACGAGGACCTTCATGTCCCCCCGAGGATGTCATAGAGCCTGGCAACAACCGCCGCCCCGTTCTCCCTTCTGAGGATGGACGCCTGCCGCAGGCCGCTTGCCTTCAGGGTCTCGCGTCTGGATGTCAAAGAAATCACCTCGTCGAGCGCTTCCGTCAGGCTTGTGTGCGAATTCGGATCGATCAGCAAAGCACCCTCACCTGTAATTTCCGCCATTCCTGATGAATCTGAAGTGACGACGGGCACACCTGAAGCCATCGCTTCGACCACCGGCAGACCGTACCCCTCGATAAACGACGGATAAACAAAGCAGAGAGCATTTCTGTACAAGGCTGCGAGCGATTCATCTGTCACGTAGCCCAAATGCCGGATTTTTGATGCATGCCGTGACGCCTTCAACGACGCAGGGAGATGATTGCTCATCCAACCGAGGTTCCCGGCGAGCACAAGATCGACGGCGTGACCCCTATCGCACACCGCTTCGAATGCACGCAACAGCCCCGGAATATTCTTCCTCGGCTCGAGAGTGCCGACAAACAGCAGAAATGGCATGCGCACACCAAGCATGCTGAGCAGAGAGCCATCCGAAGAATTCGGTGCATCATTAAAAAGACCAGGGATGGACGGGGGGACGACGTGTATGAGGGATGGATCGACCCATCCCCTCCCGGCGAGTTCATTCTGTGTGAAACGTGAAGGCACGAAAACGGCCGCCGCACGGCGGAGCGACACTGGGATGTGCGAATCTCGCGCAAGAATCTTTTTCGTGAAGAACTGAGGGTGGCTATGTGAAATCACATCATACACCGTGACGATGACGGCACGCTGCCCTACCGGAGGTGCGAATGGATCCATCGAGTGGAAGATGTCAAAATCACCGATAAGCGAACTTGCAGACGGCGTTCGTAATCGGTCCCAGTATGTTCGCTTTATCATCCCCGGGATGCGTGCAACGCTGAGTCGAACCGAATCTGATTCAAGCAATCTCAAGGTTCGTTCATCCAGTGAGTACGACCAACCGTGCAGGATGTACCGTCGAGAGGATTTGTGGAGAAGTATCTCGCGGAGAAGCGAGAGGGAGTACCTCCCGATCCCGCTGGCGCGGCGCTGGATATAACTGACATCGAAGGCAACCGTCATGGGGAACTCTCTCGCACCCCTGCGACTTCCACATACGCCGCGAGGGTCAACTTTGACACGGTGTCCCAGGAAAACCGGCCCGATACCTCTTTCCCGCGCGACGCCAATGTCTGGCGCAGGTGAACATCCTCGCGCAGTCGTTTCAGGGCACCTGCCAGCTCATCCGCATCCCCGTGATCCTTCAGGAACAGGGCGTGGGTCTCATGGGTCAACCCTTCCAGCGCGCCTGCCGATGCGCTGGCTATGACGGGAAGCCCGGCAGCCATTGCTTCGATGATTACCATGCCAAACGGTTCGTACCAGGCGGGATGGATCAGAGCATCTGCGGCGTGAAAGTACTTCTCCGGACCACCCATTCTCCCCAGGAATCGTATCCGGTGTTCCAACCGTAACTCCCTGGCCCTCCGCCTGTACATTTCAGGGTTGTCTCCTCCTATCACGGCAAGCTTCAGATGTTCGTCACGAACCCTGCCCATGGCCTCAATGATGGTCTGCAGGCCTTTTCGGTCGAATTCATTGCCAATGAAGAGTAGTCCGAAATCGAAGGGGCCAAAACCGGCGTTCCTTCTGTCCAGCGCCCGGACTTCCGGATCGGGAGATAGTGAAAGCCCATCGACGTGGATGCCGTTCGGGATGACGCGTATCTTTTCAGATGGAAGGGGGTAATACCGGAGCAGTTGATCCTTTACGAGATTGGAGACTCCGATGACGAGTTTCGTCTCCGGAGAGGTCATGAGCCTGCGCTCATCGTTGAGGGCAGCTGCGTCGAACAATCCGACCCCCCGGCGGACCAACCGATGCCGGCGAGCTGCATTCTGGAGGTCAACTCCTGCTGCGTGACAGCTTTGCGCTGTGACCACTGACGCTCCCCTGCCCACGCCGAAGGCGTTGACGATATCGAACGCATGACTGCGAAATTGACGGCGTGTCTGGAAATTAAATAACACTCTGCTCAATCCCCCGGACAGGGGAACAGGAATGAACCTGATGCCCCTGATCCCTTCAGGAAGATGTTCGATGTGCTGGGCAACGACTGTCACCTCATGTCCTCGCTCGCTGAACTTTCGTGCGAGCGCGTTGACAATTCGTCCGATGCCAGTAGCGTCATCGCATGACATTGCTGCGAGGGCGATTCTCATGAGTCGTGCGTGGGGATCGGAGAAAGGAAGAACAGTGAGAATATATCATGAATGGTACGAATTTCAAATTGCTTTTCCAGAGGGGTGTCAGTATATTTGTCGCGAAGTATCATTGGAGAGGTGCAGGAGCGGTTGAACTGGCCACCCTGGAAAGGTGGTATACCGGCAACGGTATCGTGGGTTCGAATCCCACCCTCTCCGCAATGGATCCATTCAGGAGCTGAACAGGGAATTCAGTTCCGCAAAGGAAACTGCCCCGCCGAACCCATCAAACGTCCCTCTTTCTGCGATCTCTTTTGCCGCGCGTATAAACGCTCCCCAGGCAACCCTTGCAAGAGCAGAACCGACCGATATGCGGCGCACGCCAAGATCAGTGAGCCGGGCCACTGAGAGCGCCGGATCAGGCGCCGAAACGAGCACATTGACAGGCCGGGGCGCCACCGCTTTCACAATTGCCGCTATCGTCGCGCTGTCTTTGACACCCGGCGCGTAGAGACAATCGGCTCCTGCGTCTGCAAACGCCACGAGCCTGTCGATCGCCGTCATTGCCGGATCGCTCTCCCCTACCAGCCATGCTTCACATCGGGCCGTCAGAACAACGGGAATCCCGGTCGCATCAATAGCAGACCGGGCAGCCCTGATGCGCTCGATTGCCAGGTCGCGGGCGTACAATGGTGCCGCATCGTTCCCCGTGGCATCCTCAATTGACAACCCGGCGACGCCTGTGCGCACACAGAGCGCGACATTTGCGGCAACCCCTTCGGGGGTATCCGCATAGCCCGACTGAAAATCAGCATTCACCGGGAGCGGCGTCGCCTTCACGATCTCCGTAACATGCGCGAGCATCGCATCGCGTGACATGGCCGTGACCCCGTCCGGCAATCCACGTGAGAATGCAACGCCGGCGGAAGTCGTTGCAAGCGCTTTGAACCCGAGATGCTTCAGGTACATTGCGCTCCCTGCGTCCCACGGGTTGGGCAGGACAAAACAGCCGGATTCATGTAAAGCACGAAAGGCGGCAACGGCGGGCGAACGCAGGGCGCCTCCTTTTTCTGCATCTCTTGCTGGCATTCGTGTCGGTTCCTTTCTTCGGAGGATTCCGGTTTCGCGGCAATCCCTCTGAATCGTCGATGCCTTGACTATCAGGGTGCGTAGAGGTATTATTGATACGCAAGCCCCAGTCGATAGTCAATCCGCACGCTCCATGCCGTCGACGTACCTTCGAACGCTCCGGACCAGGAATTCCCCATGAGACCGCGTCGTTCCCTCCTATTCACCCTGGCTCTTCTTGCGGCAGGCTTCCCTCTCGCTGCGCAGACCGTCCACGTCATTACCCTGGATGCGACGATCAATCCCGCATCCGCCGAGTTCATTCATAATTCCATAGAAAGTGCCGCCGCATCGGGAGCGGAATGCCTGATCATACGGCTGAATACCCCCGGCGGGCTCCTGAAATCGACCCGTGACATCGTCACAGACCTCCTGACAGCGCACATCCCCGTTGTGGTGTATGTTTCCCCCGCCGGTGCACAATCGGCCTCCGCTGGCGCATTTATCACGCTGGCGGCCCACATTGCGGCCATGGCGCCCGGGACCAACATCGGCGCAGCCCATCCCGTCGGCATGCAGGGGGCGGAGAAAGACTCCATTATGAACGAGAAGGCGACCAATGACGCCGCCGCCTTCATCCGGAGCATCAGCGAGAAAAGGCACAGAAACGTCCGGTGGGCGGAAGACGCGGTCCGCAAGAGCATTGCCATCACCGAAACAGAGGCACTCAAGGATAGTGTCATCGACCTTGTCGCCGCGAATGTCCAGGAGCTGCTTCGCGCAATCGACGGGAGAATCGTCAGCACCGATGCGGGCGAGCGAACCCTGCACACGGCCGGTGCCGCCGTCACCGAGATTGAAATGAGCTGGAAGTACAAGCTCCTCCTGATCCTGAGCGATCCGAACATCGCGTACATATTCTTCCTGCTCGGACTCTACGGCCTGATTTTCGAGCTCTACAATCCCGGGGCCATCCTGCCGGGGGTCGTGGGAGTCATCTCCATCATCCTCGCGTTCTACTCGATGCATACACTGCCGGTCAACTATGCCGGGCTGGCGCT
>JBGPYM010000055.1:0-14450 GCA_041493205.1 Bacteroidota bacterium | reverse complement strand
CGCGCGGGCGTGGCGGGCATACTCTTTGACCTTCGAATACCTGTATCCCATCTCATCATCGGCGTATTTGAGATCGGGCAGATATATGTCGATCACACCGTCGAGGAGGCGGAGCACCTCGAGCGCGTCATAGGCATTCGTGTTGTAGATAAGCGGGAGGGTCAGTCCCCTGTCAGCGGCGATGCAGACGGCGGCAACAATCTGCGGCACGAAGTGCGTGGGTGAGACAAAGCCGATTTCATGGCAGCCCCGCTCCTGGAGTTCGAGCATCATCTCCGCAAGGCGCTCGATGCTCACTTCATTTTTTCGTTCTTCGCGGTAATTCTGGCTGATCAGATAATTCTGGCAATAGACGCAGCGGAGGTTGCAGTTGCCGAAGAAGATGTTCCCCACCCCGCCGGTGCCGACCAGACCGGGCTCTTCGCCGAAGTGGGACGTATAGGCAGAGACGACGGGAAGAAGTCCGGAGTAGCATCGCGCGAGTTCGTCCTTGAGGCGGTTGTTCCCGCACTCATGGGGACAAATCGTGCACGACGCAAGCATGGCTTCAAGAAGCGCAGCCCGGCGGCGAAGCTCGCCGGAGCGGTGCAGCGCAATGTAGGAAGGAACGAATGACATCGCGTATAAAATATACGAAACTGGCGCCGGGATTCCAATTTGCATCGGGCACGATTATGCCGTACACTTTACGGTCGTTCCCGCATCTCCCGCAGAGGGACATCACCAGATTTACGGAGTCATGTCAGATCATTTCTTTATCACCGGAGGGACGGGTCTGGTCGGCACCTACCTCCTGCCGCGGATCCTCCGGAAGTTCCCCGGTTCCACGATCACGCTGCTCGTGCGCGGTGAGGACGACGGCGTGGCGCGCAGGAGAACGGAAGAGATAGTTGCGGGGTTAGCAGGGCCGGACGGGGTGCCGGACGCCGGGAAGCGGATCAGGGGAATCCGGGGAGACGTGCTTTTGGACCGGCTGGGCCTCTCCGCGGCGGAGCTCGACAGGATTGAAGCCGAATCGACGTACATCATTCACGGGGCCGCGACGATCCGGTTTGACCACCCGATCGAGGAGGCGCGGGAGGTCAATTGCGGAGGAACGCGCACGATGCTGGCCCTTGCGCAGCGGTGCGCCGACCGGGGGACGTTGAAGCGATTCGTGTACATCGGGACGTCCTCGGTCTCTGGACGGCGGCCGGGGATCGTGACCGAAGACGAGCTTGAGATGGGCCAGTCGTTTTTCAACACGTACGAGCAGTCAAAATGCGAGGCGGAGCGGCTCGTGCGCAACACGTTCGGGCGTCTGCCGGCCGTCGTGTTCCGGCCCAGCATTGTGATCGGCGATTCACAGACCGGACGGACGACCGCCTTCAATGTGATTTACACACCACTGCGGCTGGTTCAGCGCGGACTCCTGACGTTTGTCCCCGGAACGCCGGACACGAAGCTGGATCTCGTACCGATCGACTGGGTGGATGACGTGATCGTCCACTGCATGGCGAAGGACGAATCAAACGGGACGGTCTGTCATGTTACGGCGGGAGCGGATCGCGCCTCGCGGCTGGGTGATGTGGTCCTGAGCGCCTGTGCCTATTTTGACACTCACGCGCCGCTGAAGCAGCGCCGGACGATGGAGTTCGTGTCGCAGGAGGAGTTTCAGAGGCGCAGGGGGCTCACCCGCGGGCGGGAGGAGGCATTGCTCTCGCAGCTCGACACGCTGCTCCCGTACGTCGGGATCGACCGGCTGTTTGACTCGCGGAACACCGACCGGCTCGTGCGGGGAAGCGGGATTGAATTCCCGCGGTTTGACACGTACGTCGAACGCATACTCGCCTACTGCCTGAAGACAAACTGGGGAAAGTCCGCGGGTTGAACCATCCCTGCCGCCACCGCGGCATTGGGGGCGGGCTTACATCTCCCTGCGCGCGTGGATGCTCTTCTGTTTCGCCAGCTCCGATGCATAGACGATGTGCCGCGAGTCGATCGCCCTGTCCACGGCAAGGATGCCGTCACAGTGGTCGATTTCGTGCTGCAGCAGTTCTGCGAGCGCGCCCCGCGCCTTCACCGCATGCCTTTTTCCCTCCAGGTCCTGATACTGCACCTCGATCGAGAGATGCCGTTTCACCTTGACGGCAATGTCCGGGAAGCTGAAGCAATCGTCCCAGAGCGTCATCATGGTGCGGCTCTGCCGGGTGATGACGGGGTTCACCATGGCCAGGGGGCCGTCGACCTGGAGGAAGATCACTCTGCGGGAGTCTCCGATCTGCGGGGCGGCAATGCCGCGGCCGAATCCGTGGCGCGACCGGAAGTCGGCAAGTGTGTCGCGGAGATCGTCCACGAGTCCGCGGAGACCCGGGGGACCGAATTCCTTCACCTTCGCGCAGCGTGTCCGGAGGAGTGGATTGCCCAGAAGAAGGATTGTGCGAATGCTCATTTCGGCCTCAAGAGATTACCTCAGCAAAAAAAGCCACCGGCAGGGACGCCGGTGCTACTACCCATGTTACACGGGCGAGACGCCCGTCCTACTGCAATCCGACGCGGTGGACCCGCCCCATTTTCTGCCCAAGGAACCGTTCACCGACTTCCGTGAAACGTGCCGGAAGGTCGCTGACGTAGAATTGCAGGTTGGGATTGTCTGTACTCGGGTTCCTGAGCCCGTGTACTTCCAGTTCTTTTTCCACTTCGACTGCAGCTGCGGCCCCTGAATCGATCAGTTCCACTTCACCGTCCACGGCGGCGGCGATGGCTGCACGGAGGACGGGGTAGTGGGTGCATCCGAGAATCAGCGTGTCGATTTTTTCGAGCTTCAGCGGGAAGAGATACTCGCGGGCAATCATCGCGGTTGCCTTGTGGTCCGCCCATCCCTCCTCGGCGAGGGGCACAAAGAGGGGGCATGCCTGCGCCACGACATGGACATCACCGTCGAGCTGACGGATCGCATGCACGTAGGCATTGCTGTTGACCGTCGCAATAGTGCCGATCACGCCGATCCGTTTCCTGCGCGAGGCGGCCACCGCCGTGCGGGCTCCCGGGAGGATGACTCCGATGACCGGCACGCCCGCGCGCTTCTGGACGACATCCAGGGCGACGGCGGAGACCGTGTTACAGGCCACCACGACCATCTTGACATTCTTCGACACGAGGAAATCGACGTCCTGGGCGGCATATTCGCGGACGACCTGCGGCGATTTGGGCCCGTACGGCACCCGCGCCGTATCTCCATAGTAGACTATGTTCTCGTGCGGCAGGCGTCCGGTCAGTGCATGGACCACCGTAAGCCCGCCGATGCCGCTGTCAAAGACCCCGATCGGCCGTGCATTCATGATGTGTATCCGAGTCCTTCATCCGAAAGTTTCCGCATGGTCGCCAGGAGCGCAGTCCGGATCGACTCCTGCCGTCCCTGATCGGCGACCGGTTTTCCCGCCCGGTCAAGCGTATAAAACGCATCGACGATCCCATCCATGCGCGTCGCGATCTTCGCAAAGTAGATATCGAGCCCGAGCGCCGAGATGGTTTCGGTGATCCGGTAGAGAAACCCGACCACATCCGGCGCATAGACATCGATGATCGTAAACCGTGGATTATCCTCGAAGACCACATCAGTACGTATGGAGGGGTTTTCCGGTCTTTTCGGCCGCCGTTTCCATTTCCGGTGGTGTTCCCTGAAAAGATTGTCCAGGTCGAGGCTCCCGGCCACGACCAGCCGGAGGTCCGCCGCGATTTTGTCGCAGGTCAGCTGTCCCAGGCGCGTGGAGGACCCGGCGTCTGTCACGCGGAACCGGTCGATGATCAGCCCGTCATCCCGCGTGAAGATGTTGGCGTCGAAGATGTTCGCATCGTTGGCGGAGAGGACGGCGCAGAAGCGGGAGAGCGCAAAGGGCGCGTCGCGGGCGATCACGGTCACTTCCGAATAGCCCTCGGCGTGGGAGAAGAGCACCGACACCGGCTCCTCGCCGGCTCCCGAACGGATGTGCTGTGCAATCTCTTCCTCGCTGAAGAGGGCCAGGTACGAGGCATTATCCATCCCCCGGATATGACGTTCGACCTGTTCCCGCGGCATCTGCGAGCCGAGCGCATCGACGACATTCTCCGCCGCCTCGTTGTGCTGTTCCTGATGGTATGCATCGATCTGTTTCCCGGTGAGGTTGCGTCGCAGGACCTCCGACGTGCGCTGGTACAGTTCCTGCAGCATCGCCGACTTCCACTCGGTCCAGACCGAGGTATTCAGCGCCGAGAGATCCGCATAGGTCAGGACGTAGAGCTGGTCGAGTTGTTCCGCACGCTCGAATCTCCCGGCGAATTCCCGGAGCGTGTCCGGATCATGCACGTTCCGGCGGAAGGCGGTCTGTTCCATCACCAGGTGGTTACGAACCAGGAATGCTATTTCGGGGAACGCGTCATCCATGCCGAGGCGGTGCAGGATGGTGCGCGACATTTCAACCCCCGTGATTTCATGCGTCGCCACCCCGCGGGGTTTTGCGATGTCATGGAGCAGAAGGGCAGCGTAGAGGATATCCCGCCGCCGGAGGTTTCTGAAGACCTCACGGAGGATGCCCTGTGATTCACGGAGGTTTTCCGCATGCGCTATCGCGATCAGCGTGTGCTCATCGGCCGTGAAGTAGTGATAGACGTTGTGCTGGAAGAACGCGACCAGTTCGCCGAATTCAGGAATGTACCGGGGGAGTATATCCGCGTCGTTCATCGCATGGAGTGTCCCCGCCACCCGCCGCGAACCAAGGATGCGGCGAAAGTAGGCGGCGAGTTCCGGCGCATCCGCGTCGGCCGGCGTGACGGCGGCAGCGCTCCGTTCGAGCACACCCCGGAGCCGGAGGTCGCACGTGACGTCATGCTCCGCCGCAAGCGTGAACGCTTCGAAAATCTGCCGGGGATCGGTGAACTCGCGCACCTCCTGTCCAACGGAAAGCGCGTCCGCATACAGAACAAAGGACGACCCCAGCCGTTCGCCGGGGTGTTCGGGCGTGCGGGGCGGCTCCACCTCTTCACGAAACCGCTGGCCCGCACTCTGGAGCAGCCGGTGGACGGTGCGTGCATGGATATAGTACTCGCGCATATACACTTCCACATGCCGGAGTTCGCTGGTGGGTCCGATCCCCAGACCCTCGGCCACCTGGACCTGGAGCGCGTATTCGAGCGTGTCGTGAAGGGATTCGCGCCGGTAGTGCATCTCGTGGCGGCTGCGGAGGAGGAACTCCAGGGCCCGGACCGCCTCTGCATGCCCTTCGTCATCGAGAGCGCCTGTTTCCTTCAGGCGGTCGAGAAACGCGGGCGTGGCCGGACGCCCCGGGGCGGCAGGGATGAGGTAGGCGGGATCGGTTCCCCGGCAGAGCCAGAGCGCCGCATGGAGGTCGCGTAACCCGCCTGCGCTTTTCTTGATATTAGGTTCCAGGAGCTTGACCGAGCTCCCGTACCGTTCGTGACGGGTGCGGACATCATCGAACACGCCTTCGATAAACCAGGTATGGGAGCCCTCCGCCACGCGAGTCCGGATGGCATCGTAGAAACGAGAGGCGAGGGATTCGTTGCCGCAGACTGGCCGGCTCTCCAGCATGGAGGTCCAGGCATCAAAGGTGACGCCCTCGAGCGCCAGCGCTTCTTCGATCGTGCGGACGCTATGACCGACATCCAGCCCCGCATCCCAGAGGACGTGGAGGAACGACGTTGCAGCCTGTCCGGCTGCCTCCTGGTCCGCACCCGACTCACAGAGCACCATGACATCAACATCGGAGTGCGGGGAGAGTTCGGCGCGGCCGTATCCGCCCAGGGCCAGGATAGCGACATGGTCCTGAGCGCCGGACGGGAACGTGCTCCAGGCGGAACGGAGGGCTTCATCGATCAGGGAGGTCAGGGCGCCGCAGGTCGCGATTCCCCCCGCCCCGTCACGATGTGCGGACGCGATGTCCCGCTGCCGGGCTTCGATCATCGCCCTGAGCGGCCGGGGGTCATTCTGCATGGAGTACGCAGCGGCGTGTGTGCGGAGAACTGTTTGACCGAATATACCGATTGAACCGGGGAGATTCAACCGGTGGGCGGTGCGGGGCGTTCGAAGCGGTGGATGCGGCGAAGGGCCCGGAGGCCAAGGACGATCAACGCGATGCCGCCTGCGCAATATGCCGCAGCCTGCTCCCAGACTCCGCTGTCCGGGAAGTGTCCGGGACTTCCGGGGTTCTCACCGAGCACTTCCGTCATCCTGAAGTGCATCACCACCACGGCACATCCGAAGTAAAGTATCAGCATTCCCAGGCAGACATTCAGGACGGCCTCAGTCCGCTTCAATTTCGGCCGGACCGGCGGCACCGGGATTTCGCGGCGTTCGTATTCCCACACCAGCGCGATGCGGTGGCGGCGTTCCTGGCGTCTGAAGGCGATCGCAACGACGACGGCCGCGATGAAAATCAGGAGGATCATTGCGCGCTCCTTCCCGTGCGGGGGCGGGACCTGTACCGTCTGAGGTCGCGGCGGAACATCGAAATCACGGGAATGAGGATGAGCAGGAAGATGACTCCAACGACTGCAAGCGGCTTGAAATTGCGCGGAAAACGGCTTCCTGCATAGATGAGGACTCCCTCGCTCACGAGAATGAGGATTCCCGTCGCACCGATGCTCGCCAGGGCCAAGGCGGGATGCTGCGGCTCCCTGGTGGGCGGGGTTTCCCCGCGGCGCACCAACGCAAGCTCCGTCCGGTGCAGCCGCTCCCGGCGGCGGTATTCGACCACGCCGTACACGATGATCGCAATCGTAATAGCCAGCGAACCGTAATCCATGGTGAAGTTCTCCGTCTGCGTGATTAGACCGGTGAATGGAGAATTTTCTTTCACCTGAAAGAAAATCCGGACGCACGAAGTCAAACGTACCGGGATCCTTGCGGCTGGCCCGGGATTGGTGTACCATCAGCAGATTATGAGCAGGGACCGCGTGTCAGAGAAGCCCGAATTCAACGCCATCGTCGACCGGTTTGCAGGGCGCGTGTACAACCACGCGCTCCGGATGCTGAACAACCGGGAGGACGCCGAGGAGGCCATGCAGGACGTCTTCCTCCGGGTGCACCGCTCCCTCGGCACGTTCCGCGGGGACGCGGAACTGTCGACATGGCTCTGGCGCATCACCGTCAATGTGTGCCTCTCGCGCCGGAGAACCCGGCGGCGGAGACGTGAACAGGTCCGTGTGGAGGATATGGCGGACGCCATCGCGGATGACGCGCCCGGACCGGACGAGATTCTGGCAATCCTGCAGGATCGCGCAAGGATCGCCGCCATGATCGCGCGGCTCCCCGACCGCGAAGCCGCTTCCATCACACTCTATTATATAGAGGGGTTTGACTATGCTGAGATCAGCCGGATTCTCAACATCCCCCCGGGGTCTGTCGCAACGGCTCTCCACAGGGGGAGAGAACGGCTCGGGAAGATGCTGCGTGCAGAACGGGAGTAGGTGAACCCATGACATGCAACGAATACCGCGAACGACTCCGTGTGCAGGTCACCGCCATACAGGCCGGCGCCGATGCGCCGCAGCTCGAACATGCCGCGGGGTGTCCGGCATGCGCACGATTCACGGGGTGGCTCATGTCACTCGACCTGGCCCTGCGCGATCTGCCCCGCGAACCCGTCCCTGCGCCGCTCATCTCCGACGTGCGCGACATCGCGCTGCGCCCGCCCCCTCTTCCCTGGGGGCCGGACCTTATCAGGGGCGCCGCGTGTATCGTCCCTGCCGTTCTCCTCTGGGAGGGACGGACACTTCTGCCGGATGCACTGCAGTTCATCCCGTCGGCAGCACTTGCATTCGCCGGGGTTTTTCTCCTCGTCACCGCCGCGTTCCGCCCCCGCTTGCTCGGGCCATCCGTTTGACTTGATGGCCGCCATTCTGTATGTTGCGGAGCCCCGTGCCACCATCCGCATCCATATCACTGATCACCTGCAGCGAGGCGATGCGTGAGATCATCGCACACATCGACGCGATCTCTGCCTCCGATTCTTCAGTCCTTCTGATCGGCGAAACGGGCGTCGGGAAGGAACTGGTAGCAGAATACATCCACCGCACCAGCACCCGCGCCAGCAGACCGTTCGTGAAAGTCGGCCTCGCCGCGCTCCCACCGGAGCTGCTGGAGAGCGAACTCTTCGGACACGACAAGGGCGCATACACGAGCGCGTCCAGTGAAAAGAAGGGGCTCTTTGAACTCGCCGATACCGGCACCTTCTTTCTGGATGACATCGATGATTTTCCGATTGTTCTGCAGGCGAAGCTCCTGCGTGTGCTCGAATCGCGCGAGCTCATGCGCGTGGGCGGGACAACGCCGATCCCGGTCGATGTCCGGGTGATCACTGCGTCAAAGGTGGACCTCAAGGAACTCGTCACCCGCAACCACTTCCGGGCCGACCTGTATTACCGCATCAATGTCGTGCCTATCGTCATCCCCCCGCTCCGGTCGAGGGTGGAAGACATTCCGCTCCTGGTGGAACATTTTCTCCGGCGGTACGCTCCGGACAAGGGGATGACGTTCGATGACGACGCCATGAAGGCGTTCGCACATTACTCCTGGCCGGGAAACATCCGCGAATTGCGGAATGCGATCCAGCGGATAACGCTGTTCGCGGGGAATGTCGTTCACCCGGCCGACCTTCCCGCCGAGATCAGGGAAGAGAATCCCGTGCAGCTGATGATTAAGGCGTGCAGCCGCTGCCTCACCGAGGACAACATGTCGTTCGACGAGGTGGTATCCTGCCTTGAGTCCAACCTCATCCGCAATGCCCTCCACGAAGCCGACGGGAACAGGACACAGGCTGCAAAACTCCTCGGCCTGAATCTCTCCACCCTCCGGGACAAGCTCAAGAAATACCACCTCGACGACGCGAAATAGCACCTGCGGATTTCCGTCTGCCGTTCTGCTGATTTCCGCTTTCCGCTCCCCCATTTCCTTCGCTGCACCCTCCGATTCGTTGTATTTCCCCGTTTGTCCTTGGCATGCCATGTGCAATCATTAATAGCCACCGGCGGGGACGCCGGTGCTACTGAGAAGAGTACAGAATAAAGGCGACGGGCGGGGACGCCCGTCCTACTATCAGGTGAATATGACTGAGCAACCTGTTGCCGGCGCGTTCAGCCTCACGGGAACGGTCATTGAGGCATTTGAATCGGACAACCAGTCGATTCTCCGGTTGACCATCACGGGCGGCACCGTGGACGTCCCTGTCGCACCGGGCGAAGGCGCCCATCTGGGAGATACACTGCGCCTGGAGGGAGTACTCCGGCTGAAGTCCATGAAGGCAGAGCCTGAACACCGGGCTTCCATCGAACCTCTGCATCACGACTGATCCGCGCACCGGCGGTTTTCCGCCGGCGATACGCGGAATTCCGCATGTCCTGTTCAAAATCTATCATAATCCGGCATTGATTCACCGTTTTCCGGTGGCATCAATCTTGCTTCAGCGGTCGTAGAAAATTGTAACAGTCTCTTTCCACCCCCGTCGCACAACCATTCACAGGGAGGTTCCCATGAGCGACTCTCCACTCACCATCTGGGAGCACGCACAATTACAGGGTTATTCCCGCAGGGACTTCATCAAGTTCTGCGGCTGGATCGGCGCAGCAGCGGGCATCCACGGCACCGCGGCCGCGCAGGTGGTCAAGGCGCTCGACACGCACCCGCGGCTGCCGGTCGTCTGGTTCCACTTCCAGGAGTGCACCTGCTGCAGCGAATCGTTCATCCGCTCGTCGCACCCGATCGTCTCCAACATCGTTCTCGACAAGATCTCCATGGACTACACCGAAACGCTGCAGGCCGCCGCCGGCAAACAGGCCGAAGAGGCGCTGCATGCGACGATGAAAAAGTATCACGGGGAATACCTCATGCTGGTCGAGGGTTCCGTTCCCACCGCGGAGGGGGGGGTGTACTGCTGCATCGGCGGACGCACGGCGATCGACATCGTCCGCGAGGCTGCGGAGGGTGCGCGGGCGATCATCGCCTGGGGGAGCTGCGCATCGAACGGGTGCATTCAGGCCTCGCGCCCCAACCCCACCGGAGCGACGCCCATCCACAAGATCATTACCAGCAAGCCCATCATCAATGTGCCCGGCTGCCCGCCGATTGCGGAGGTCATGGCGGGCACCATCGTGCACCTCCTCGCCTTCGACCGGATCCCGCAGCTCGACGGCCTGGGGCGTCCGAAGGCATTTTATTCCCGCAGGGTGCACGACACCTGCTACCGCAGGCCAAACTACGACGCAGGGCTTTTCGTCGATTCCTTCGACGACGAAAACGCGCGACGGGGATACTGCCTGTACAAGGTCGGGTGCCGCGGTCCCGTCACGTACAATTCGTGCGGCGTGATGCGCTGGAACAACGGCGTCAGCTATCCGATTCAGTCGGGGCACGGATGCATCGGCTGCAGCGAGGCGAATTTCTGGGACAACGGTCCGTTCTACCAGCATCTCGCATCCTTCCCCGGATTCGGCATTGAAACCACGGCCGACGACGTCGGGATCGCCCTCGGTGTCGCGACTGCGGCGGGCATCGCCGCCCATGCCGTTTCGACGAACATCAGGAAACGGACGCTGATACAGGAGGAAATCAAGAGCAGCGAAACCCCGCGTGAAAACCCGAAAGGAGGCGCCTAATGTCGAATCGCATTGTCATCGATCCGATTACCCGCATTGAGGGACATTTGCGCGTGGAGATTGAGGTCAAGGACGGGAAGATAGTTGACGCCTACAGTTCCGGGACGATGGTGCGGGGGTTCGAACTGATCCTGAAGGGGCGCGACCCGCGCGACGCGTGGGCGTTCGCCGAGCGCGCGTGCGGCGTGTGTACGACCGTCCATGCACTGGCGTCGGTCCGGACGGTGGAGGACGCGCTCGGGGTGGCGGTGCCCCCGAATGCCGAACTGGTCCGCAATCTGATGTTCTGCGCGCAGTACCTGCAGGACCATGTCGTCCATTTCTACCATCTTCACGCCCTCGACTGGGTGGATGTCGTGAGCGCGCTGAAGGCCGATCCGCGGAAGACGTCGGATATCGCCCAGGCGATCTCCCGCTGGCCGAAAAGTTCGCCGAAGTATTTCGCCGACGTGCAGAAACGCATCGGGGCCTTCGTGAACAGCGGGCAGCTCGGCATTTTTGCCAACGGGTACTGGGGACACAGCGCATACAAGCTTCCCGCAGAGGTCAACCTGCTGGGCGTGGCGCACTACCTCGAAGCGCTCGAATGGCAGAAGGAGATCGTCAAAGTCCACACAATCTTCGGGGGGAAGAATCCGCATCCGAACTATCTCGTCGGCGGCGTCCCCTGCTCGGTCAACATCGACGATGCCAATGCGCTCAATGCGGAACGGCTTGCATACGTCGGACGACTGTTCGAGGATGCGGTCGCGTTCGTGGAGCAGGTCTACATTCCCGATCTGCTGGCGGTCGCGGGATTCTACAAGGACTGGGCCGCCATCGGCGGCGGGCTGGAGAATTACCTCAGTTACGGCGATCTCCCGGTGAACGGGTACGGGGATCCTTCGAAGTTCAAGTTCCCCCGCGGCGTCATCCTGAACCGCAACATGGCGGAGGTGCTGCCGGTGGACGGGAAAAACACCGACCAGGTGCAGGAGTTCATTTCCCATTCCTGGTACGAATACGCGGGAGGGGACGGCGCGGGATTGCATCCGTGGTCGGGCGAAACCAAGCTCAAATATTCGGGTCCGAAGCCGCCGTACGAGCAGCTTGACGTCAGCCAGAAATACAGCTGGCTCAAGACACCCCGTTGGAAAGGGCATGCCATGGAAGTCGGGCCGCTCGCCCGGCTCCTGGTCGGCTACGCATCAGGGCGCGAGGATATCAAGGAGGCCGTCAACGGCGCGCTGAAGGCGCTCGACGTCCCGGCGACAGCGCTCTTTTCCACGCTGGGCCGGACCGCGGCACGTGGGATCGAAACGCAGCTCATCGCCGGGTGGGCGAAGGAGTTTTACGATCAGCTCCTTGCCAACATCAAGAACGGCGACACACGCATGTTCAACAACGAGAAATGGAACCCGGAGACGTGGCCGAAAGAGGCGAAGGGCGTCGGGCTGTCGGAAGCCCCGCGGGGCGCGCTCGCGCACTGGATTGTCATCAAGGACAAGAAGATCGACAACTACCAGCTCGTGGTCCCGAGCACGTGGAACGCCTCTCCGCGCGATAGTGCGGGGCAGCGATCCGCCTATGAAGCGTCCCTCATCGGCACGCCTGTGAAAGACCCGGAGAAACCGCTGGAAGTCCTGCGGACCATTCATTCGTTTGATCCGTGCCTGGCCTGTGCGGTGCATCTCTACGATGAGAAGGGGACCTACGTCCATCACATCGACACGTTCTAGGAGACCCCCATGGACAACGGAGCCATTCAGAGGGTATACGTCTGGCAGCTTCCGGTGCGCCTCTATCACTGGTTGAATGCGCTTGCCGTCGTGGCGCTCGCGGTCACGGGGTACATCATCGGCAAGCCGGTGGCGGTGGTCATTGCTTCGGAAGCTTCCTACAGTTACTGGTTCGGGACCGCCCGGTTCGTCCATTTTCTTGCGGCGTTCCTGTTTTTCTTCAACTTCGTGTTCCGGATTTACTGGGGGTTTAACGGGAACGTGTTCGCCCGCTGGAGGAATTTTCTGCCGTTCCGGAAGGATCAATTCCGGGAGGCAATGGACGTGCTGCGGGTGGACATCCTCCAGTCGCGTACGGCGCCCATGGCGTCCGTAGGACACAATCCCGTGGCGGGGTTTACGTATTTCCTGACGTTTCTCGCCTTCCTGTTCCAGTCGGTCACCGGTTTCGGGCTGTACGCGGCGATGAGCGACGCATGGCTGCCGCACCTCTTCGCGTGGATCGTCCCGTTGATGGGGGGTGACTTCGCCGTGCGGCAGTGGCATCACGTGATGATGTGGTTCTTCGTCATCTTCTCCATGATACACGTCTACCTGGTGTTCTACCACGATTACGTGGAGGGGAGGGGGATCATATCGTCCATGGCAGGGGGATGGAAATTTGTGGAGCGCCGTCCTCCATCGGTGAAGAAGTGAACTTCGATACCCACGAGCCGGTGCTCGTCCTCGGCATCGGCAACTATCTCCTCGGCGACGAAGGTGCCGGGGTCCACGCGATTCACGCGCTTGAAGGGGAAGCCCTTCCGCCCGGTGTCCTGCTTGTGGACGGCGGGACGGGGGGCTTCCATCTTCTTTCCTACCTGCAGGATCATGCGCGGGTGATCCTGATAGACGCGACCATGGACGGAGAGCCGCCGGGGACGGTGCGCGTCCTTCGTCCCCGATTCGCGAGCGAGTTTCCGCGCGCGCTGAGCGCCCACGATATCGGTCTGCGCGATCTCATCGAATCGACGATTCTGGTCGGCAAGCTCCCCGAGGTGCACCTGATCACCGTCTCCGTCGACACGATCCAGGAGATGCAAACGACCCTCTCCCCCGCCGTGCGCGACGCGCTCCCCGCGGTCATCGGCGCCGTGCGGGAACTCCTCTCCTCCCTGCTCACAGTTCCGGCGGTCGCCTGACGCCTCTTGCAGTTCGGGGCCGCTTGGCGTACCTTTCCTGAGCGGAACACCCTCACTGGCAATGCACGAACTATCAATTGCACAGAGCATCCTGGACATTGTCCGGCAGAATCTTCCGCCGGAGAAGAATGTTTTCGTCAAGGTCGTGCGCCTGAGAATCGGCGCGATGGCGGGGGTACTGCCGGACTCCCTGGAATTCTGCTTTACCGCCATCACCCAGGGGACGCCGGCGGAGGGGGCGACGCTGGAAATCGAGCACGTCCCTCTGGCCGCGCGCTGCGCAACGTGCGGCAAGGAGTCCGTGATTGCGCCGACGATGTTCATCTGTCCGCTCTGCGGCAGCAACGCGCTGACGGTCGTGAGCGGCCGCGAGATGCAGGTACGTGAAATTGAAATCACCGACGGCAACGGGAACGGGCCATGAGCGTTATCACGATCGAGCGGAAGGTCCTTGAGAAGAACGATGCAATCGCGGGACAGAACCGCGCCCTGTTCGCACAGCACGGCCTCTTCGTCATCAACCTGGTCAGCTCCCCCGGGGCCGGGAAGACGAGTCTCCTGGAGCGGACACTCGAACACCTGAAGGGATCGCTCCCCCTCGCGGTCATCGAGGGGGACGTCCAGACCGACCTCGATGCGCAGCGCGTCGCCCGTTACGGCGTTCCGGCCGTTCAGATCGTGACGGCAGGCGGTTGTCATCTTGAAGCGCACCTTGTCCGCGACGCCCTTCGCACGATGGACCTTGCGAAGTTACGGCTCCTCATCATCGAGAACGTCGGCAACCTTGTCTGCCCCTCCAACTACGACCTGGGGGAGGCGATGAAGGTGGTGGTGGCGAGCACCACCGAGGGGGATGACAAACCGTTGAAATACCCGGGAATGTTCCGGAACGCTTCGGTGCTCATCATCAACAAGATCGACCTCG
>JBGPYM010000227.1:0-5059 GCA_041493205.1 Bacteroidota bacterium | reverse complement strand
CGAGACCAGCACGCTCACCTTCATCAGCGTTCCCGGGCTCGCCTACCGCTCCGACATGCATTTCCTCCAGCTCGTCTTCGGCTATTTCATCGGCCGGCTCCTCGTCAGTCTCTTCTTCATCCCCGCCTATTATAGAGGGGACCTTGAGACTGCCTACGATTTCCTCGGCAAGCGGTTTGGTCGTCCTCTGCGCACCTTCACCTCGTCCGTCTTCATCATTACCCGGGTGCTCGCATCGGGCGTGCGCCTGTTTGCCACGGCGATTCCCGTGCATCTGATCACGGGATTCGACTACGCGACAAGCATCCTGATCATCGGCGCTTTTACGCTGGCATATACCTATGCGGGGGGATTGAAGGCGGTTGTCGCCATGGACGTGGTCCAGCTTTTCATTTACCTGAGCGGGGCGGTGGCCTCGATGGTCCTCATCCTGCATGCGCTTCCCAACGGATGGCAGGATGTGGTCCACTTCGCGACGTTGGGCGGCCAGAACAAGTTCGAAGTGATCAATACATCGTTGGGCGCGACGGTGGCGGAGTTTTTCAGTTCCCCGTACACGCTTGCGGGCGGCCTGTTGGGTGGAACGTTTCTGACAATGGCGTCACACGGGACCGATCAGCTGCTGGTTCAGCGGCTCCTCGGGTGCAGGTCGGCCCGCGACAGCCAGAAAGCCCTGATGCTGGACGCGGGCTTGATCGTGGTGCAGTTTGCGTTCTTTCTCCTGCTGGGCCTCTGCCTGTTCGCCTTCTACGGCGGTGCCCCGTTGCAGCAGCTCGGCCTCACAAGCTCCGATGAGATATTTCCTAAGTTTATCGTCGAACAGCTCCCCGCGGGGCTTGCCGGGCTTCTCGTCGCCGGCGTCCTTGCCTCGGCGATGGGGACGCTTTCCTCGTCGATCAGTTCCCTGGCATCCTCGTCGTTTCTGGACATTATCAAGACCTGGATGAAGGGGATCGCTCTGGACCAGGCGCGCGAGGTGCGCTGGTCGCGCCTGTTGACGCTCTTCTGGGGGATCGTGCTGACGGGCGGGGCAATGGTGTTTACGGATTCAACAAACCCTGTCGTTGAGCTGGGGCTGAAGATCGCCTCGTTTACCTACGGCGGCCTCCTCGGGGTCTTCTTTCTCGGCCTTTTGTTCAGTCGCACAAACCAATTCGATGCCACCATCGGATTTGCCGCCGGAATCGGGGGAATGACGTGGGTCATCCGTGCCACAACCATCGATTTCACGTGGCATACCCTGATCGGGTGTATCATAACGATCATGGTCGGGAATATCTGCGAGTTTTGCCGTGTGCGCCTCTCCGGTCGGCGAAGTGCCGACCGCGTGCCGTAACGAGTACTCAGGCCCGGCACATGCGGGTGCAATGTTCCAGGGATTTCGATCGCGAGACTTGACACTCCCCGTCGACTTCTCTATATTTTCCTCGACTTGATTGCCGTGGCCCTTCCATTCCATATGTGGCAATCTGCATTCCGAAGAGCTTTCCGCACGACCATGTAATCTCTGACTTCTATCCGGAGCCTGTATGAAGGCCGTAAAGTGCTTTCTTACCGTAGTCCTTTCCCTCAGTGCGTGGACAGTGTTTGCGGGAACGTCAGGCAAGATCGCAGGCACCATCTCCGACGCGCGGACGGGGGAAAAACTTCTCGCCGCCAACGTCGTCATCGAGGGGCTGAGCAGCGGCGCCTCGAGCAATCTGGACGGCTACTTCGTGATCCTGAACGTTCCTCCCGGAATGTACAGGGTCCGCGCCTCCCTTGTGGGATACTCTCCCGTGACGCAGGTGGACGTGCGCGTCGAAATTGACCAGACGACGACGATCGACTTCAAGCTGACGCAGGAAGCGCTCCAGGGGCAGGAAATTGTCATCGTGGCCCAGCGGCCTGTCGTCCAGCGCGACGTCTCTGCGAGCAGGACGAACCTCCTGATCGAGGACGTTGCGAAGCTGCCCGTCGTGACCGTCTCCGCAGCAGTCAGTCTGCAGGCCGGGGTGCAGACGGGGCTCGTCATTCGCGGAAGCAGCGCCGATCAGGTCGCGTTCATGATCAACGGTCAGACCCTGCGCAACGAACGTGACAACACACCGTACACGCGCGTGTCGCTCAGCGCGGTGCAGGACGTCCAGGTCCAGACCGGCGGATTCAGTGCGGAATACGGGAACCTCCGCTCAGGCGTCGTCAATGTCATTACCAAAGAGGGGGGAAAGGCCGGCTACAACTTCGGCATGACGGCACGATATGCTCCCGCCAGGCCGAAACATTACGGCGCATCGATCTACGACAAGAATTCGTACTGGGTGCGTCCGTACGTCGACAATTCGGTTGCGTGGACGGGAACGAAGAGCGGCGCCTGGGATGCGTTCACCCAGAATCAGTACCCCGAGTTTGAAGGGTGGAATTCCATATCCCAGAAGACGTTGAAAGATTCGGACCCGACCAACGACCTGACCCCCGCAGCTGCGCAACAACTCTGGCTCTGGGAACACCGCCGCGTGGCGGATAATGTTCTGGCGGACTACGATATGGACGCCGGCTTTGGCGGGCCGGTCCCGGGAGGCGAGATGCTTGGCAACCTCCGCTTCTATGCCGCCTACCGGCAGTCCAGAAGCGCCTACCTCGTTCCTCTTTCCGATGACGCGTTCAGGGATTACAACGGCCAGTTGCGCCTGACGTCGGACATCACATCGACGTTTAAACTCCAGCTGGAAGGGTTGTTCGGGCGGACCACCGGGACGAACGACAACAACACGGGGCTGGCCGGGACATTTAATACCCCTGAAAGCATCGCAGACGCCCTGCACCAGGTGAGCTTCATCGACAGCCGTATCTTCGCCACCGACTACTGGGCACCGACCCGCACGGATTACCTGATGCTCGGCGCGAAAGCCTCGCACATGATCACGCGTGAGACGTTCTACGACGCAAGCGTGTACATGTTCAAGTCCCACTATTATACACAGCCGGGGGCGCTGCGGAATACGGACCGTATCTACCTGTTCGGGAACAGCTACTACGTCGACGAGGCGCCGTTCGGATTCCAGCCTGCGCCGAGCACGGGGATTACCGGCCTGCGGATGGGTGTGGGCATGAGCAATTCGCGGGATAGCAGCGTGGTCGCAACGTATACCGCAAAGTTCGATATCACCAGCCAGCTCGACCGGTACAACCAGGTCAAATCGGGCCTGGAACTCGTCTACACCGATAATGATGTCAATTACGCGTCCGTGGACGTCTTCCTGCCGAGCGGGCGCTCCCGGTCCCAGTGGCACACGTTCCCGAAGCGCGGCTCGTTCTACGTCCAGGACAAACTTGAATTTGAGGGGATGGTTGCAAACCTCGGTGTCAGGCTCGATTATCTCGACCCGGGCGGAGAGTGGTATACCTACGACCCGTATAGCGATGCGTTCTCAGCCGCGAAATCGCTCGGCATCGATACCTTGCTGACCAAGCAGAAAACGGACAAGCAGTTCATGGTCAGCCCCCGGCTGGGTGTCGCCTTCCCGATTTCGGAAGACGCCAAGCTCTTCTTCAACTACGGGCATATGCGGTCGCTCCCCACCCCCGAAAACCTGTTCCTCGTGCGGAGATTCTCGGACAACAACGCAATCACGCGCCTTGCGAACCCGAACAACAGGTTGCCGAAGACCATTGCGTACGAACTCGGGTATGAGCACAACCTGGCGGATCTGTTTCTTGTCCGCATCGCCGGGTACTACAAGGATATCTCGCTCGAGCCGAAACTCGTGACGTACACGAACAGGGACAACACCGTGAATTACTCCGTGTATCAGCCGAACACCTATGGTGATACCCGCGGGTTCGAGATCACCGTCGACAAGAACCGCGGCGGATGGGTGCGGGGGTTTGTGAACTACACGTACGACGTCAGGACGAGCGGTTACTTCGGGTACGAACAGTATTACCAGAACTCGACGCAGCAGCGGGATTACCAAAGCACCAACGTGTATCAGGCGAAACCGATCCCGCGCCCCTATGCCCGCGCGAACATCGATTTCTTCACCCCGCAGACTCTTGGGCCTTCGTTCGGCGGCATCAGCCTCCTGGGTGACTGGCGGATCAACGTCGTCGGGAGCTGGCGATCGGGAGAATACATCACCTGGGTGGGCGGTGGAAGCATCCCCGGGATACAGAATAATCTCCAGTGGGAGGACGAGTTCAACATCGACGTGCGCATCAGCAAGGGATTCCAGTTCTCATCGCTCAACCTCCAGCTCTATGTCGACATTACGAACCTGACCGACTACAAGTTCATGACACAGTACGGCTTCGTGGATACGAAGGACTACGAGGCGTACCTGAAATCGCTCCACCTCCCGGCGTTTTCGCCGGAGATCGCAACGCAGATCGGGTATGTGAATATCCCGGGGAGCGACCGGCCCGGCGATTATCGCACGGTGCCGTACGAGCCGTATAATCCCAACGACCCCGACCCGGCGCACAAGAAGTACGTGCTGGATAACAAGGCCTATATCGACATGCCGAACCAGGAGACCTTTACATTCCTGAACCCGCGGCGCTGGCTCTTCGGCTTGCGGCTGTCGGTGGATCTCTGAGTGTCCCGATTCTCCATTACGAGGATACAATGAAACGTCTTAGTGTACACCTGCGGATGGCCGGCGTGCTCGCCAGTGTCGCTGCAGCGGTTGTCGCGCTCGCTCCCCGCGCCTCGGGCCAGGTGCAAAACCGCTGGCTGGCGGCGGGATCGATGCACAATTGGTACTCGGCGATCGGGTACGAAATCGAGGAGGGAGACGTCAAGGAGCAGCAATGGGGGCTGCGGTGGCCCGCGTATTATCAGTTCCAGGACATGCAGGCGGCCAAGGGATTCTGGATCGGTGCGGCAAACTGGACGGATGCGGGAGGAACGAACTATCCCCAGAAGGTCGTCCACGTCGGTCCCCGCGTCACAGGAATAGGCGAGTTCTTCCCCGTCTCGTTCGAGACTGTCAGCAGGTTCGATCCCCCGACCGTCACTGTGGATGGCATTCCCTCCCTTCCCTCGACTTCGCTGAACAACACGAGGGTGGACGCGACT
>JBGPYM010000283.1:0-3799 GCA_041493205.1 Bacteroidota bacterium | reverse complement strand
CTACCTGTACCGGGTGGAGTCGCTCGTGGAGGGACATCAGGGTGATGCCTATATCGGCAAACTTGCGATTGTGAAATAACGGAGAACCCACGGATGTCTCTCAGGCTTCGCAGTGCATCGTTCACGCTCAGCGCCGTCGTGCTCTGGTCGGTGTCTCTCTACGCGCAGTCCGGCATCGCGACGAACGGTATTGAGCGCGCCGGGCAGTCCGGGTGGCAGTTCCTGAAAATCAACGGCGACGCGCGGCAGGCAGCCATGGCGGGGGCATTCACCGCATTGTCCCACGGCGATGCGGGCGCCATCTTCGGCAATCCCGCGTGCCTCGCGGACGTGAAGGGATATGATGTGCAGGTCAACGCCCTGAAGTGGGTTGCGGATATCGGACACCAGTCCGTTGCCCTCGCGGTGAACATCGGGGATATCGGCGTGGTGGGAGCGAGTATTGCCATGCTGAACTACGGCGACATCCCTGAAACGATCAACCTGTCCACGGGCGGCAGCGGCACGACCCCCGTGGTCACAGGGAATACCTTTACCGCAAATGATTTTGCGGCGGGTGTGTCGTATGCACGCAATATCACGGATAAGCTCTCCGTCGGTGGGAATGTGCGATGGATGCGTCAGACCATTGCGGAACTCTCCATGACGAACTGGTCCCTGGATATCGGAACCATCTATCGTACGGGCTTCAGGAACCTCCGGATCGCCGTGACGGCGAGGAATTTCGGGCCGGATTCGAGATTCGGAGGCTGGAGTGAAGTGTACCAGCAGGAATCGGACAACGTGCGCATGCCGCTCGACTTCCGCGCGGGCATGGCCATGGATTTTCTTGACGACGAACAGAGCCCGCACCTGCTTACCGTGATCGTGGAGGGTGACCATCCCAATGACGGGAGGGAGAAGTTTCATGTGGGCGTAAGTTACTGCTTCGACAAAATTTTCTTCCTCCGTGGCGGGTACAAATTCAATTATGATGTCCAGCGGTACACCTTCGGTGCCGGCGTCAGCTATCCCATTGGTGCATTGCGGGCGACCGTCAATTATGCCTATGTCGATTTTGGCGAACTCACACAGGTGCACATGTTTTCTCTCGGTTTTTCCTTTGAATGAGGTTGAGGTACGGAATGAGGAATAAGGTCGTTGTCGTCGGAAGCTATAACACTGACCTCACAATCAGGGCGAAACGGATCCCCAATCACGGCGAAACGGTGATCGGCGGAATACTGTCGGAGGGGGGCGGCGGCAAGGGCGCCAACCAGGCGGTCGCCGCCGCGCGGGCCGGCGCACAGGTAAGCTTTGTCGCGCGTGTGGGAACCGACGCGCACGGCCGCGAAGGGCTCCAGCGCCTCGCGGTGGATCGTATCGATACCCGGCACGTTGTCCATGATCCGGAACTGTCGACCGGGCTTGCGTTCATCGTCGTCGACGAGCGCGGGGAGAACAGCATCGTGGTCGCCACAGGGGCCAACGGGCACCTCAGCCCTGCGGACATCGAACAGGCGCATGAAGCGATCCTCGCTGCGAGTGTCCTCCTGGTCCAGCTTGAATCGCCTCTTGCGGCGGTACAGGCCGCCGTGCGTGCGGCGCGGAGCAACGGCGCCATTGTGATCCTCAATCCCGCCCCCGCACAGCCGCTCACGGGTGCGCTCCTCCGCGACGTCAACATTCTCACGCCCAACAAGCTGGAAGCGGAGATGATCACGGGCATGAGCATCTCCGACGACGCAAGCCTTCGTCGTGTCGCGCAGCATATCCTCGATGAAGGAGTCGACACGGTTATGATCACCCTCGGACGCAGAGGAGTCTTCATCGGGGGGCGGGACACGATGGAATTAACGCCGGCCTACAAGGTCCGGGTTGTCGATTCGACAGGAGCGGGGGATGTGTTCAGCGGGTCGCTTGCGGCATTTCTCGCCGGGGGAATGACCATCGGCGAGGCCGCGAAGATGGCGATTGCATCGTCGTCGCTTTCGGTGACCCGCATGGGTGCGCAGTTCTCCGCACCCCAGCGGTCTGAAGTCGAATCCTTTATACAGAATTACGTTCCCTCCGGCGTGGAGGCGATCGGATAACTTTGGGAAGAGCCAACTCACTCATTACCATCGCATGGGAGGCAGGCATGCAACGAATTCAACAACGTAGTGCGCTTCTGGTCGTCGTGATGCTGCTCGGTCAGGCCCTGTTCGGACAGACCGCGCAGAATGTCACGCTCCTGGGAAATTACGGGAAGGGCGAGGGAGAATCGAAGGCGGTCTTCGCCGCCGGGTCGCTCGTCTTCTACGGACTGGGGAATAAGGTGCAGATCGCAAGCTTTTCCAATCCTGCAACCCCGGTGAAAATCGGCAGTGTGATCCTCTCCGACATTGTGGAAGGGCTGGTCCGCACGTCGATCAATTCCACGCAGTACATCGTCGCGAGCGGAGGGAGCAAGATGTGGATCATCAATGTCCAGAACCCGACCCTCCCCTCCCTGGTCTCGACGGTCGATGTGGCTCCGGGTGCGGTCTGCGAAGGGATCGCGACCAGCGGCTCGTACGCCTATGTTGCGGCGGGAAGCGCGGGCTTTAAGGTGTACAATATCAGCGTGCCGGCAACGCCGGTGCCCGTCTCTTCCATGGACACGCTGGCGTACTGCGAGAGCGTAATCATCTCCGGACAGTACGCATACATCGCCGCCGCGGGGAGAAGCCATATCATTGACATCACGGACCCTGCCGCACCCGTCTATGTGGGGAGGATCGCTGCGTACGGCGGCTACCATCAGTACATGAACGTCCGTTCGGGGTATGCCTATGTGTGCAACTATGACGCCGGACTGGCCGTCGTGAATGTCACCAACCCGGCGAACCCCACGAATGTCATCAATATCCCGACTATGCCGCGTATCGGCTGCGTCGTCTTTGACGGAAACTATGCGTATGCGGCGGTCGGGGATTCGGGAATGAAAATTTTTGACGTGACCAATCCCGCCAACCCGGTCCTTGTCGGCAAGATCGGCACCCCCGGACGCGCGGCATTCGTGAGCTATGGAGCGATCACGATCGGCGGTACGCCCACAGGGCATATTTACGTCTCGAATCGAAACCCTGCTCCGGGTATCAGCGCAATCAATGTGTCGGTTCCGGCCACGCCAACCCCAACGTCATTTCTTGGTGCGCTTGCCTCACCGACCGGATCGGCGTTTTCGACGTTCTACGCCAATAATACAGTCTACACGGCGTACGGGACCGCCGGCCTACGTATCATCGATGTCACAACACAATCCCAGCCGACACTTCTTTCGACGCTTCCCCTGGGGGGTGAGTCACGGGGTGTCGTCGTCGCCGGCAATTATGCCTACGTGGCGGCAATGGATGGCGGCACGTACCTGGTGAACGTGACAAACAAAGCAAATCCGGTGCTGGTGGATAGCTTCAGGACGTCGCGTGCGCGCGGCATTGCCATGAACGGCAATTATGTGTACGTCGCTACGCGGGACAGCGGGCTTGTCATTCTCAATATCATCAACCCGGCCAGCCCTGTGTGGCTCACAAGCGTGCGGGGCATCGACGTCGAGAACGTCGCTGCGGCAGGGAATATCGTCGGGACAAGTTTCTATAGCTCAATCCGTTTCTATGATGTCACGGATCCCGCCAATCCCATCGCGAAAGGGAGCACGCCGGCATTCAGGATCGGCGATGAGGGCTTTGCCATCGACGGCGCATACGCCTATTGCCCCGACGGCGATAGTCTGAAAATCTTCAGCCTCGCCAACCTCCTGACACCGACGCTGGTTTCAAAGATACTCACGGGAGGGTAT
>JBGPYM010000026.1:0-19738 GCA_041493205.1 Bacteroidota bacterium | reverse complement strand
CTCTTCGTGCACGAATTTGCTGTAGAGGGCAGTCCCGTGAATCTGCGGCACCTCTTCGTATTTGGGATGCTTGTAGGAGAGATCCCACCCTTTGGTAAGGAGAGAGGAAACCTCAACATCCAGGCCGTCTTCCAGCAATTTCCAGATGTGTTCGTGTTCTTCCCAGAATGGCTCGAGACGGATGAGCGTCCGGAATTTCGGATTCACACGTCGCCCCGCGTCGCGAAGGGTTTTCATGTATCGTACGAGGTTGAACGCAGCGGCCGAGGCGATGTCTTTCGCCGCGAGCCATTCACGCACCAGATAACCGCCGCCGTTCCTCCCGACGTAAAGGGAGCTCGTGTATTCGAACCCGGCGCCGCTGTCGTTTGACCAGACAGACATATAGCCGAGCCGCGGAACCTCGTGCATGAGGTTCTCCATCAATTCAGCGTAATGCTCCAGGACAACCGGATGCGCCACCGAGAGATTGAACCGTGGGTGAAAGCTGCGCATCGGATGGTCCACGCGGGCACCGCGCAGGACGGGATACCGTTCCAGGAGCCCGTCGGGAACCGAGCGCGGCTCAAAGCAAACGATGCCGGGGGTCAGGCCGTATTTCTCGGCCATTGCCGAATTCGTCTTGAGGTAGTTCAGGTTCGCCTGGAGATAGTCGCTGTCATAGAATCCCTTGTTGAGGCGGCTCGTGACGAACTGGTCGAGGGCGGGGCAATACGTGTAGAACCTGTGAAGCAGTTCGCCCTGCGGTCCGCGCTCAAACGGGACGTGAAAGGCGAGGCCGTTCACCTCAACGTGAGAATTGCCCAGACGCGCGATGCCGCGGATGTGCTCTTCGCGGTCCAGGTAGCGCACGGACCGTCCCCATTGCGTCAGGAAGAGATCAAACACCGGACGCATGCCGGGAAATGCCGCGACAGCAATCTTCCCGTCACGGAACGCCGCGGCATCGGTTCCTGCCCACTCTTCGCTCATGAGACAAAAAAGGCCGAAGAGGAGATGCTCACGGTTCGTCAGGATCTCCACCCCCTCCTTCACACGGACAAGCATCCAATTTTCTTTCCCCTCAAGGGCGGGGTGAATCGACCGTCCTGGAACACTCGCAGGTACCACGGCAACACGAACAGTCCCTTTCGGAGCCGCCAGGCCGGGAGTGGTCGAAATACCCGCCTTCGGACAGAAGGCCGACTGCAGCTCACGGGCGACGGTCTGTTCAACCTTCGGGCCGTTCGGCGCGCACTCGATGCGCGTAGTTTGCGTCAGAAGTTCACGAAGCGTGGGCATGATGCGTGCGTATCCTTTCGTTGGGGTTCAATGCGTCGTTAGTGATACTTTCCATGTGATTTCGCCACTTCGACGAGTGCGAAGAGATTTTCATCCGGCGTGTCGCGGCCGCATTGATCGCCTGTGGAAAGAATGAATCCGCCTCCCGCGGCGGCGGCATCGATGCACGCCTTCGCTTCCGCTTTCACGTCGGCCACCGTGCCGCCAAGCATGGTGAGGTACGTGTTGACGTTTCCTTTCAGGCACAATTTTCCACCGAATTTCTTTTTCACCTCCGCAATGTCCACGTCTCCCCCTGGCGGGCGCTCGAGCGGTTCCATGACATTGAGGTCCGTCTCGTTGTAGTTGATCTCCACCAGCATCCGGGAGCGTCCGCATGTGTGCTGGTGGGCAATCACCCCTCCCGCCTTGCAGAGGGATGTGATCGTCTTGACGATCGGGAGATCATATTTCTTGTAAATACGCGGCGAGCTGAGACTGAGCGACGATGAGGAGCCCGCGATCAGGATTTCGTCCGGACGGCCTGCCACGATTGCGCGGGCGGCCCGCTCCGCAAAGGCGGAATAAAATTCGAAGGCTTCGTCCATCCGGTCGGGGAATTCGGCAAAGTCCATGATGGCACGCGTGGATCCTCCGTCGCGCACCCAGACCCAGAACCCCATGAATGTCTCGATGGCAACCCCGTAAATGCCGCGATCCCCAATCTTCCCTTTGTTTCTAAGAAGCCCATCGAGCGACTTGTTCTCCATGTACCAGCGGAGCTTCGAGAGATCCGTGTCGATGTCGCGCACCAGGGCACGCACGGGCCACGGCGGATTGTCGACCGGGTACGCCATGATCTCTTCGAGCCTACCGAACGGTGTCTCCGTCCACCGCTCAACCCGGAGCTCCTTCTCGTTCTTCTCAAGAATACGGGATTGCCAGGCCGGCTGCTCGTACATCGTTGCGTTGTCATAAATGTACCAGCCATCCATCCCGAAGTGCTTCACAGCCTCAAGATAGGCCTCATCCAGCGGCGGGTCGTTATGATAGTAGATATCCCAGAACGGCTTTCCGGTCAGCCGTGCCGGTACCATATTGGAGATGTCCGGAATGACCGGCACGCGGTCGGGGATTCCGAGCCGCATCGCCGTCAGTATTCGTTCCCTCGATGTCATGTCTTGATTTTCTCTGTTCTCTCGTTGTCGTTCACAGCAAGTATCTTCTCCGTCGGTGTCCCGTACGGTATCACACCTGTCCCGAGTATGAACCCGGGATACCCTTCCGCCTGCGCTAACTCTCCGGCTGCCCTTTGCCGGATTTCCTCCAGCGGCGCCGAGGCGATAAAATCCGACGGGATGTTCTTCCGGAACGCGCGCCGGGCCGCCCTGCATGCCGGGAGAAACGTTTTGACCGATGCGGGCCCGTCGCACAGGAGGTAGTTGCCCCCCGTCCCGACGTATCCATCGATAATCGCGTCGGTATTCCCGCCGATGATCAGCGGCACCTCTTTCATCCCTGCGGCTTTCAAGCCGGAGATCAGCTTCCGTGTCGGTTCTTGAACGAAATCCCTGTAGCGTCCCGGGGAAATAAGTCCCGGAGAGGCCTGGGAGTCAAAGACTGCCACGTCGAGTCCACGCTTGGCAAACGCACGCCCATACGTACCGGCAATCCGGACACCCACATCAATCATCGCGCGGGCCCAGTCGGGGTCTGCGGCCATTGCCATGAATAAGGGAGCGGGACCGCAGAGCGCCGCCGCGAGACTGAACGGCCCGGTGACCGCCCCCATCACCGGAACAAGTTCTTTCAGGCGCGTTGCCACTCTCTCCGTCGCCTCGAGCATGAGCGGCATTCGCCCGCCGGTCAGAGGGTCCGGGATCGCAACCGACCCGGCCGGGGCGCCTTCTGCAACGATCTCGGAGCCGGGAGTCACGGAGGGAATCGACGTATCGGTGCTCCCGTAATACGTCATGCCGCAACCCGCTGCTTCCGCCTCCACATTATAGACGTCGATCCCGACGATAATCGAGTCAGCACGGAGCGCCTCGTACTCGGCCAGCGTCGCCTCGACCAGAAGCCCGGGATCCCGGCATACGTCCGACGGCGTTTTTCCGATGAACCACGCCTTATGCTCGTACACGGCTGGGACAAACGGCACCCGGTCGGGAGTCTGAATCGCGAGTGCCTGGTGAAAACGCTTTGACATCTCACGCCTTGACGATTTTGACCTGCGGCAGGAGCGCGACTATATCCTCGGACTTCGAGATTGCCACATCCCAGACGAGAGCATTTGCGGAACCTGCCGCGGCCCCGAAGGCCAGTGCGTCCGCAAAGGACCATCCCTGCAACAATCCGTGCAGCACGCCGGCCACAAGACAGTCGCCGGAGCCGGTCGGATTGACGGCGTTCACTTCCGGGGGGACTACGCTCCACACCCCTTCCCTGGATGCCGCAGCGAAGGGATGTGCGCCGTCCGTGATAATACAATAGCGTACGCCTTTACGGACCGTTTCGCGGGCAGCGTCCATCATTGCGGGAAGCGAAGGGAGCTCGCTGCCAAAAGTTCTTGTGAATTCCTCTCTGTTTGGTTTGATCAGGTCCGGCAATGCTTCCACCGCACGCGCAAAGGCCGGCCCGTAGGAGTCACATGCAACAGGAATCCCGCGTTTACGGGAATCAAGTATGATCTCACGGAACACGCCGTCCGCCGCGGGGCAGGGGGAGCTTCCGCTGCACACCACCCAGTCGCTCCGTTGAGCGAGGAGGCGGCTCTTTTCCACGAGGCGGGCCGCCTCATCCCCGGTCACTTCTGCGGGTGGTTCGAACACCGAGGTGGCAGTCCCGTCGGTCTCCCGATACGTGACTCCTTCCCTGGTCATGCCCGCCACCCGGACGAACTGATGCGGGATTTTTTCGCTCTCCAGGAGGCGTTCAATCATCGATCCGGTCTCCCCTCCCACGAAGCCCGTTGCTACGCTTTCCTCGCCCAGCGCCTTGAGCTGCCGCGACACGTTCACACCTTTGCCGCCGACGATCATCGACACAGACGACGCGCGCGTGATCGCGGCGTGCCGGAGATGGTCAATGGCCACGGTCTTATCCAGCATCAGAGTGAGTGTGACGGTCGTGACCATCAGAGCAGCTTCCTCGCCGCAGCGACTGATTCCCCATCGTGGACAATCGCGCAGATCGCATCAATCAAGCGCTCCATGCGGGGGTGCTGCCAGACGTTTCTGCCAAAGACGATCCCGGCCGCTCCAGCCCGGATGCAATCGTGGGCAAGCTGGAGCAATTGCTGGTCGGTCCCCTTCATGTTCGGTCCGCCGGCCACGATGACAGGGGCGCCGCAGGTCTGCACGACCGACCGAAACTGCTCGACATTTCCCGTGTACCGGGTTTTGATGATATCCGCCCCCGCTTCCACGGCGATGCGGCAGACGTTTTTCGTGTCGTCGCCCGGGTCATATCCCCGTGCCGGGGGAGGGAACATCTTCGAGCCGAAATGGTTGTTCAGCAGCCCGGGGGCGAGGACCTCCGACACGATGGGAAGCCCCCACACATGCGCCTGTGCTGCAGTAGCGCCGAGACGCTGGATGGATGCGGCTTCCAGGGGAGTCCCGACGAACGTGAAGACAATCGCTGCGTCCGCGCCGAGCCGGACGGTTTCTGCCGGTTCCAGCATGGTCCGGTAGTCGGTCGGGACGGTGGCGTAGGACGTAAATCCTCCGTCGATGCGGAGAATGATTCCTTTGCCCCCGAGCTCGGGCGCGATCGTCCCGAGCACCCCCGGCGTGACCAGCACGCCGTCCGCCCTCGTCCGGGCAATTCGCTCCATCAGCCGGAGCGGGTCTTCGAGCCCGCTGACCACTCCTGAATACGATCCATGGTCGAACGGGACGATCACTGAATGTTTTTGCTTGAAAAGGCGATTGATACGTATGTCGTGTCCGGTATTCATCTGTTCAGGTTCTGTGTGAGTTCTGTATGTGCACTTCGTCGATCATGGCGAGGTAATTCTCCACTGGGACGTAGCTCGGGACAGAATTCCCCGAGCCAACCGCATAGCGCCCACGCGCACCGCAGGTCTCCATAAGGAACCGGGTGTGCTGGCGCACGGCTTCAGGTGCCGCCCCGGAGAGTATGTTGATGTCAAGTCCGCCCAGCACCGCGACACGGTCTCCGTACGCCGCCTGGAATTCCTGCACCGGCATGATCGCATCTTCGTAGGAATGCTTTCCGTCGATCTTCACCACGGTCAGCAGGTCTTCCATGATCGCACTTACATTGCCGCAGGAATGGAGGTAATACGGGAGTCGGCGTGCGTGCGTGAGATCTGCGAGCCGCTTATGCCACGGCAGCGTGTACGCGCGGAGATCGCGCGGTGCCACGAGCGTTGCCGAGCGGTACCCCATGTCATCCCCGGGGAAGAGCGCGATCAGGTTGTCCAGGTCGAGGACGTGGAGAGTAAATTCCATCATCAGCTCGCCCAGCCGGTCGGCCGTCGTCCGGACGAGACGGGGATCCTCATGCAGCGCAATCGCGAGCCCTTCCATCGACATGATCCACGAAAGATGCTCGAACACTCCGCCCCCGTGACACGCGATGAGTCCCATCCCCTCCGGGAGATTCCTGCTCAGGTATTCGTACGGAAAGAAGTCGAACTTTGCGACGGACGGCCACGGATACTTGTCGAAGTCTTCCCATGACATGATCGCGCCGTTGTGCTCATCCGCCCAGGCCCGGTCCTTCGTGGATTGGGGCGCGGCGTCCGCTGTCAGGAGCTTCTTTTCCGGAAGGGGGAGACTCTGTTCAAACCGCACAAAGTCATACCCCATCCGGTACCAGAATTCGATAAAGTTATCGAGATACGCCGATTGCGATGCGCGATCCTCCCCGTAGTCCACCCACTGTCGCCCGAGCAGACCCTCGACCACGGGCCGCATCACCACGTCATCGACAAGATACTCAACGAGAGGGACCCTCCGTGACTTGCTTCTGCCTGCAAGGATCTCTGTAAACTCCTTTGCGTCCGGGGCGGGCGCCTGTAATGGTATGGCGTTCGTCTGGATCACCTGCTCCCCCCTTCAGGCTGTTGCTCACGCATGAGCAATCCACCCTGGTCGTATGCTGCGCAAAGCGCCGCGAGGTCGCCGATAGATTCTCCCAGAAGTGCGGGAACAACCTCGCACACCCGGAGAGCTTCCGGCAGGGCTTCGGCCGCAAGCGCCCGCCGTGCGGGTTCCACAAGAGCATCGGCCAGGCGCATACCGATCCCCCCCAGAATGATCCTCTCGGGGTTCAGCAGGTCCACGAGGATTGCCAGACCCCGCCCAAAATGGAGCGCCGCGCGGTCGAACACCGCCATTGCCTCGGCGGAACCCGCCCTGTATTTTTCATACACCTCGACCACCGTGGCAGCGGGACCCCAGAGCGACGGAAACATCGTTCCGGCAAGCCGGGCGATCCCGGCGCCGCTCCCGAACCCTTCGAGAGAGCCGGGTTTCCCGTATGCCATCGGACCGTGTTCCGCGATGCGGATGTGGCCTATCTCTCCCGCCACGTCGCTTGTCCCCCGGTACAACTTTCCATTCAAGATAAGACCGGCGCCAAGTCCGGTCCCCATCGTAATGAAGATGATGTTCCTGAATCCCCGCCCGGCACCGAAATACCACTCTGCGAGAGCCCCCGCATTCCCGTCGTGCTCGACAAACACCGGCAGCCGGAATTCATCGACGAGCATCTGCTTGAGCGGGATATCCGACCACCCGGGGAGATTGGGGGGGGATTTGACGATGCCGTTCGCGGTATCGAGCGGGCCGCCGATCGAAACGCTGATAGCAGACACGGCAGCTCCGCGGCGGTCGAGAGCTCGCCGGATCGACACCCGCAGCTCCTCCCAGACCGGCCGAAACCCCCGGCCCGGTGACGTCGCAAATTGTTCGCGGGAGAGAATACCCCCCCGTCTGTCGCCGACCACGACCGCAGTCTTGGTCCCTCCGATGTCGAGACCGACAATCGCGTCCACCTGTACGCCGTGCGCCGTCACAGTCCGTAGCTCTTGGGGGTGAAGAGGTGACCGTACGCTGCGGTCATTTCCGCAATGAGTGCAGTCTCCTCGCGCGGGAGAGCCTCAAGGCCATCGGCAATACGATCGAGCCACGGTGTCTCGCGCGGAGGGAGCGCGAGGTGTTGTGCCGCAACGGCTTCACGAATTATGGCGACGGCCTCCGTTGCAGCGGCAAGGGTCTGTCGGTACGGAGACGATTCGCGGACGATAACCGAGGCGATCCTGAGCGTCGAGGCGGGCGAAAGGACCAGCGCCTGGGGATTGAGGGAGATGTCCGAATCCACAAGGATGTCCCGGTACTCGGTAGCAAAACCGGACTTCCGAGCCTGATTCATGGCCCGGCAGTCGTAGACGAGCGATTCGAGAAATGCCTCGGGTGCGGAGCCCGACAGGAGCCGTACATTCTGCACCGATTCATTGCTCCAGAGATCGCAGAGCGCTCCTGCGACGTTCCCCACGGGGCTGAAATGCGCGCAGGTGGCGGACTTCCCCTCCATGGCGATCGGGGCGCCGGTGATAGCTTTCAGGATCGGGCCTTCATACGCGCAGTCCTTGGACGGTCCGACTGCGCCGCAGGAGAACGCCGCCAGACTCCGGACCGCAGAAGCTGCGCGGATAACCGCAGCGAGGACGCCCGGGAGCATCCCCTGTCCCGCCAGCTGCATTGCTGTGTTCGCAAAGCCGCACGCGGAGTCGCCTCCCGGAATCACCCGGTGCCGCGCGCAGACCTTTACAATGTCGGTCCAGAGAAATTCCATGTCGCGGGGGGCAAGCACGCCGAGAGCAAACATGATGCCGGGGATGTCCCCGTACAGCAACGCCTGGTCGTGGACTTCTTTCCCGCCCACCGATTCGATCGAGAGAACGTCCGCGCCTGCGGCAGCACACGCTTCCAGAGACGCATGGAGTGCCTCCCATGATCTGCCGGTGCGCAACAGGGGCGGTCGTTCCATATCCCGAATATCGGTCGGCGTCACGCGCAGCGCACACGCCAGACCGGTCTCCTTGTTGGCGGTGCGGAGCGTTTCATGGAGCAGCGTCGTGATTTCCGCGCCCCAGGCCGGATATTCCGTCATGGGGGGAAGGAGTTCGAACTCGACCATCAGGCCGGGCATCGGAAGGCGCTTCGCCGTCCTGAGGATCATTGCGGCGATATCTTTGTATTCCGCCATGACATCTCCCCATGTCGCCTCGGTAATACTCATGGGCGGGAGGGTGAAATTCAGTTCCGGATAGACGTCGCCTCCTCCGACCGTCAGCCCAAAGCCGCACCGGACAGGCTTCGGAGCGACGCCGAAGGAGAAATCGTTCAGGTTTCTTATTGCCAGCCGATCATACGTGATCATTTCAGTCGTTTCCGTCGTAAGGTGCGTTTTCCGGGTCATGCAATCATCGTTTGAACAATGCGGGAGGCCTGTGCCAGCTCCGCGAGGTTTATCCATTCATCTTTTGTGTGTGCCTGCGCGATATTCCCGGGGCCAAACACCACGGCCGGGATGCCGCCGCGTGCATACACCCCCGCGTCGGTTGCGTACTGGGCCGCTTCGACGACGGCCGTCCCCGTCTCCTTCCGGATCGCCGCGGAGAGATTCGTGATAAGCGGATGATCCGGTGCGATATCAAGTCCTGAGGCCGCAAGGTGGGGAGGGTCGAAGGTCCACCCATCGATCCCGCGGAGGGCGTCGCGCACATGGGCGAGGACGCTGTCGGTCGTCTCGCCGGGAAGCGTGCGCCGGTCTATCTCGATCATGCACCGGTCCGGGACGACGTTCACCGCCTGCCCCCCCTCGATGATCCCGACGCTGAGCGAAGGTGAGCCCAGGAGGGGGTGGGGAGGAATTTCGCGCAAGGCGGACGCATAGAGTTCGAGCCGTTCGAGTACGTGCCCCATGGCGTAGATCGCGTTGCTTCCCCGCTCGGGATACGCAGAGTGTGCCGTCACGCCCGATGTGCCAATCCGCCAGCGGACGACCCCTTTATGGGCCCGGACGATATGGAGCTGTGTCGGCTCCCCGACAATCGCCATACTGGCACGGACCCCGCGCGCAACGACCCGTTGCGCGCCGCCGAACTGATATTCCTCATCCGCCACGGCGGCAAGAATTACATTGTACCGCCTTCCCCGCACCGGGGTGCCGGCACCGCACACCGCATAGAGGAATGCCGCCAGGGATCCTTTGGTGTCGCACGCCCCGCGGCCGTAGAGACGGCCGTTGCGGATTTCAGGAACAAACGGCGGGATAGTCATCCCTTCGGCATGGACGGTATCCATGTGCGCTTCGAACAGAAGCGTCTCTTGTGCCCCCGCATCGAGGTAGCCGATCACGTTGGGACGGCCCGGAGCGATATCGTACCGCTCTGCATCTACGCCGTGCCGCTTCAGATAGCCGGCAACAAAGTCTGCCATTGCCGCTTCGGAGTACTCCGCGCCGGTCTTGTCCCGTCCCATCGGGTTCTGGCTCGGAATGGCGACGAGATCTGCAAGGAGGGAAACGAGAGGATCGGCGGCCACCGGCTTACCCCTTCCCGCTCATGATTGCCAGGACCCGGGCAGGTGCACCATCCCCGCCCTGAATAAGGAGCGGGGCGGCGATGAGACGGACAGTTCCCCGCTTCAGGAGCGATGTATTGTTCAGATTCGTGATGAGCGGGATCCCCTTCTTCAGGAGAATCTTGTGCACGTCGAGCGTGAAGGGCGTATCCGAAGCAACCGCACGTATGCCAAGCGCAACGAGATATTCCGCCGCATCGACCGAGAGCGGCGGGTAGGTCGCGTAAAAATCTTCCCTGCCAAAATATTTGTCCCATCCCGTTTTCAGAATCACCGCGCCCCGGCGAGCGATCTTTTTCCGCCTCAGTTCCGCGGCCGTGATCTCCTGCCGCGGCGCGCGGGGAGTGAAGTCGAGGACGCGGGCATTCAGATACCAGACGGACGGGTCATACCCGTCCATGGTGTGCATCCCTTCGAATATGTGGCTGGGTGCGTCGATGTGTGTACCGCTGTGCGTACCGATGGTCAGCCGGCGCACGACACATTTGTTGTCCTGATAGTTGGCTGTTTGTTCCAGCTTCGTTGCGGGATGCCAGGGAAAATAGACAGGCAGGGACTCGCTGATCGGATGGGTGAGGTCAATAACCTTCATCGACGGCCTCCTTCCCGTGGGACCCGTGGGGTACCGGCTCACCCGGCTGAAAGCCGCCCGGCACCCAGACAATCGCATCGACCGGACACGCTTCAAAACAGAGCCCGCATCCCGTGCAATTGCGCGCGACGACGACGGCAACCCGGCCGTACGGATGACCGGGGCGTTGTTCCATGGCCAGAGCGTCGAAGAAGCAGAGCGGCGGGCAGCGGTCGCACGCAATGCACTTCTCTTCCACGACCTTTGCAATAGGCGGAAACTCCTTCACGAAGGGAGGAGGGAGGGGATTCAGCCCGGGATATTTTTCAGGATTTCCAGACATTTCTCGCCCCATCAAGCGGTTCACCCGACCACCGGATGATGTCATCCGGGGCAGAAAGGTTGCAGAGAGCTTTTCCCCGAATATCGTCCACCGACGCGGCGCCCTTGCGCGCGAGGTACGCGTCGATTTCATCGTTGATGCGCCGGAGAGACTCCCAGCCGTTCACCAGAATGACCGAAAGAATCTGCACGGTCGTAGCACCGAGGAGGAAGTATTTAACCGCATCCTCTCCGGTCATGATGCCCCCCGTTGCGCTGATCGGGATCTTGACTCGCTGGGCCGCTTCGGCCACATGCCGCATGGTATAGTACTTCGCCCAGGGACCGCCGACTCCGGCATAGTATCCGTGGAGGATCGGCCGCTGCGATTCCACGTCCACGTCGATCCCGCGCAGCCGGTTGCAGAGTGAAAGACCGGATGCTCCGCAGTTTTCCGCTGCAACGCATTGATCAGGAACATCCGGCCCGGGTGCAAGCTTGACCAGGACCGGAATCGTCACAGTCCCGACGACGGCCTTGATGGCGGACATAAACGTCGTCTCGAACCCAAGACTCCCCGGACGATGCGGCGAGGAGATGTCGAGTTCGATCGCGTCCGCGCCGCTCTCTTCGACTTTCTGCGCCATCGCCGCCCAATCTGACGCGTCATCGGCAAAAATGCTCCCGATGATCGGGATCCGGGCGTGCTGTTTTGCCACGCGGATGAAATCCCAGTAATCCTCCAGCGAGCCGCTGTACCCCTGTTCATATGAATAGAGCGAGAACGCCTTCGACCGCCCGGCAATCTGTTTATCCCAATCGAGCATCTTGTACCGGGGACGCGGCCAGTAGCGCATGTCGGCATATTTGTCCGAGCACGCCGTCTTCAGAACGATGGCGCCCGCGTGCTGGTCCTGCGCAAGGGGGATCTGATTCACATCGTGGCTTGCCGGGCCCGAGGCGACAAGCACCGGGCTTTCAAGATTCAGACCGAGAAACGAGGTGGCAGTTGACATACCGGCGATCCTTCCGCGTGTCAGGCGCGAAAGACCTGTTCCGCGACGCGGTGACGTTCCAGAGCGCGTGTGGAAAGGGCGTAACAATTCCCCGCTCCGGGCGGGAGCGTTATCACTCCCTGCTCTACGATGATCGGGGGTTCGATGATATCCTCGACGAACCAGCGCTTCGTCGATTCGACGTCCGTGGGAAACGAAAAACCGGCCAGCGTGGCACAGTGAAGCGTTTGCACGCTGCCGATGCCGAGCTCGGGCATCGTGCCGGCCCAGACCGGTATGCCCGCGGCGCGGCAGAGGTCATGCACGGCCTTTGCGTTTGTCAGTCCGCCCACCCGCTGTATTTTGATGTTGATGATCCTGCAGCTCCCCAGGTTGATCGCCTGCTGCACCCGTGCGATATCCTCCGCGCTTTCGTCCAGGCAGACCGGGGTGCGGATCGAGCGCTGGAGGAGCGCGTGTCCTTCCAGATCCTCCCGCGGAAGCGGCTGCTCGATCATCATCAGGTCGAATGCGTCCAGCGAACCAAGATGCCCGATGTCGCTCCTCCGGTAGGCACAGTTCGCATCGACCATGAGTGGAATGCTGCCGAACCGGCGGCGCACTTCCGTCAGCGGCACCGTGTCCCATCCCGGCTCGATCTTGATCTTGAGGCGGCGGTACCCTTCGCGCATGTGGAGCTCGATCGCTCCGAGGAGCGCGGCGGTGCTGTCATAAATTCCGACCGCGAGCCCGGATTCGAGCGGGCGCCCCGAACCTCCCAGGAGAGCCCAGAGGGGCTTGCCTGCCTTCTGTGCATCAAGGTCCCAATACGCCGTTTCTATTCCGGCGCGCGCGAAGGGGCTCCCGCCAAGGGATTCCAGAGCACGGTGCGCCTCCGCCGCCGTTGCAGGCCGGGCCTTCAGTACGGCGGGCACCAGCCGGTCTTTCAGGAGTGCCCAGACGGACTCCGGAGTGTCATCCGAATAGAATGAGCCCGCCATAGGTGATGCTTCTCCGACACCTTCTACACCATCATCATGCACACGCACGATGATGCCGTCCTTCGCGCTCACCGATCCGTTGCTGATGCGGAACGGCTCCAGCAGCGGAATGCGGACGTGCGTCAGCGTGATGCGGTCGATGCTCATCGCCACCGCACCCGGTTGGTGAGAACGCCGATCCCCTCAATGCTGCATTCCATGACGTCGCCATGCGTTATCGGGCCTATCCCTTCGGGCGTGCCCGTCGAAATGACGTCGCCCGGCTCGAGCGTGATGAGCCGCGACACGAATTCGATAATTTCCGGAATCCCGAAGACCAGCTCCTCCGTGTTTGCCTTCTGCCGGAGTTTTCCATTCACCCTGCATTCGAGCGCAAGCCGGACGGGAGGAGGAAATTCATCCGCGGTCACGATCCAGGGTCCGAGGGGCGTAAACGTATCATAGCTTTTGGAGCGGAACCACGGATGCTTCTTTTCCAGGTCCTTTGTCTGGAGGTCGCGCGCGCTGACGTCGTTGCAGATCGTGTAACCTGCGACATGTTTCCAGGCGTTCTTTTTCTTCACCTCGCTCGCGGTGGAACCGATCACGACGGCGAGTTCCACTTCGTGGTCCATGCGCCCCATGTCGCGCGGGAGGCGTACCGTGTCCCCCGGCCCGATCACCGATGAACCGGCTTTTGCAAAGATGATCGGCTCTTTGGGGACGGTGAAGTTCCCCTCCTTTGCATGCAATGCGTAGTTGAGTCCGAGGGCGACGATCTTCCGCGGACAGCGGAGCGGCGCCAGCATCTTCGATCCCTGTGCGAGCGCCACGAATTTCTGGAGCCTGTTCTCCGCGATAAAGTCCAGCACCGTGCGGAAAGTCCCGGCGTCGAACTGGCCGCGAATGAGGAGTTCCTCAATCGTGGTTGCCCCCTCGACCGGGACGCCGCGGTCCAGGACCGCCATGATGGTTTCGGCCCTGCCGTAATCGAGCCAGGCGCCCCCCTGCTCAATCCCCACACGAAGTCCGGATGGACCGGAGAATTGTGCGACTTTCATGATGCTTTCAGCGCGCGTTGATGGTTTCGTTGAACCGGACGCCTACAGGGTGATCACCCGAGAGCACCTGTTCCGGGTAACTCAGGACACGTTTCCTGCGCGCGGGGTCATCGCGCGTCAGCTCATCGATCCAGTGCACCCCGTAGAGCACATGGTTGACCTCGTCTGCCAGGAGGTATTCGAGAAGCTGAACGGAGCGTTCGTCGTTTCCCTCTTTTGCCTTGACGATCCAGTCGCGCAGGTGCTTGCAGCTCTCGCTTTCAAATGTCATGTTGGAAAGGGCCAGGCGTTCGAGCGGATCGGGGCGGTTGACGTCCTGCTCCCACCCCCAGCAGCTTGTCCGGTACATCCCGACATGCCCGCCCAGCTCTTCCAGCCGGCGCTGGACGATCTCCGCATGGCGGGCCTCATCCCAGGCCTGATGAACCATGTCCATCTTCATCTGCCACGGGATTTCCGGGAAGTCGGCGATGATCCTCCCCATGCGCTCGACCGTGATGAATTCACTATTGAGAAGGTCGTGCAACAGATGCGTCTTCCCTTCCTGCGAATCGAAGGACCAGTTTTTCTCCGTAAACTGGACGGGGTCCGTAATGATATCCCATCGTTCATCGCGGACGGGGTGGACGCTGTGCGGCTGCGTCTTTTTGAACGAGTACGTTCCCCGCGGTTTTCCCTCTCCCAGGATTCCCCCCGCACGCGCGAGATCGCCCTTCAGATCCTCTGCAAGCCGCGCGGCTGCGCGCCGGACCTCCTCCGGGCCTCCGAGGCGGGCGATACAATGCTCCCCCCAGGCACGGTGGTATTTTTCCTCGTCGGCGATATGCCGGAGAATGTACGCGGTCGGTTCATCGGCGGGGAGCTCCGCGCGCCGGATATGTGTTTCGTACGCCTCGATCAGCGCGGCTTTGATCACGCTGTAGAGTGCCGTCATCCTGTGCAGATCACCCTCCGTGCGCCAGATCTTTTCGAAGACACGTATCACGTCGTCGCATGGAGGGATCTCATGAAAGTGGGCGGAGCGCCCTTTCAATTCCGGAATCCGTTTCCCGAGAAGATCTGCGTGGACCGCATCTTGATACATGTGGCGGCCGAACCCGATTTTGATTTCGGGGTCCACGATGGTGTACGCCCAGCTTCCCATGAGCTCCATCATCTGGATTTCGCACCAGCGGTACTTCCCGAGGAGCTCGAGGTTCTGTTGTACAGTCAGTGTCGATGCCATGTTCCCTCCTGCTGCTGTTCCTGTGTTCGTGCCGCGCGCGAATCGTTACAACCGGGCCGGCAGGCATTTGAACATCGTCATACCCCCCGGACTCGTGAACCGGTGCGCCCCGATCCCTGCGGGGAGAAACAATTCCATGCCGCGCTTCAGCGGCAGTTGGCCGTGCTCGTGAGCGAGCGTTCCCTCTCCCTCAAGGACGATCAGAATCGCGTACCGGCCGCCGGTCGTGTCGCTCAGCTCCCCGCGGACTTCCAGACGGCGGCCTGCGAAGCATTCGGTCGTGTCGTATCCCAGGAGCTGGTATTCCGCGCTTTCTCCTTCACGACGGAGCACCGTGGGACGGATCACCAGTTCTTTGCGGACCTCCTGCGGCGTATAGACCCGGTGATCAATCACGGAGAGCGTCAGAGACGGGTCCAGGCCGAGAAACGACTCATCCACTCTGAACGTATAGTTGGGACAGATGCGCTCAAGCATGATGGAGTAGTCGGTCGGCTCCTGCAATTCGACCAGAAACGCGCCCCCCCCGATCCCATGCGGGAGTCCGGCGCGCACATAGACGACGTCTCCCGCCCTGACCGATACGCGGTGCATCACGTCGATCATCGACGCGATGTCCTGCATGTCCAGCATTTCCCGGTAGCGTTCCCTGGTCACGTCCTCGCGGAATGCGATCAGGACGTACGGGTCCTCGACCCCGGGGCGGGTACCGATGACAAACCACGCTTCGGTTTTTCCAAAACAGCTCCCCAGATGCTGCTTCGCGAACGCCTTGGTCGGGTGCGCGTGGATGATAAGCCGGACGGACGCGTCAAGGAGTTTCGTCAGAAGTGCCGCATTCGTTCCGTAGACGCGCACATGGTCGGCGCCGAGCATCTGTTCCGGGAACTGCTCGATGACGGATGTCAGCCGGACCGGATCGCCGATGCCGGTGGCACAGAGCGCAAGTCCTTCTCCATCCCGGTAGTGAGCGCCGGGATTGATCGCCTGGACCGTCGAGCCGACCCATTCCTCCGGAAACTCCGAGTCGCGTGCGGCCGCATCTCCCTGGAACCGGCCGATCATCGCGCCCCCGCTGTACATGCGCCAGACCCGGTTGGGGGCGAGGAGGATCGGAGCGCGCACGAACTCGCCCAACGTGCTCATGCACGTCCTCCGGCATGCTGCACCTTGACGGTCACGATGCCGAACGGCGGAGCGGCAACGGCGACCGCAGATCCGTCGGTCACCTCCAGCGGGCCCGACGGCTGCTCATCCAGCCGTGTCAGGAACGCCCGCCGCAGAGGACGATCAAACCGGAGTATCCCCTCTGCGGGAGCGCCGGTGGGATTGTAGACGCGGAGAATGATCCCCTCGCCGTCCTCCGACTCCTTGATAGCGCTGAGCGTCAGCGGGCCTTCGGTGAGACTGACAAACGACGATTCCAACGGTGGCTGCTTGTCGTTCTTTCGCCTGAGCGGAAGAACGGGGAGGTGAAAGCGTTCGCTTTCCCGCATCAGAAGCACCGACGCAGCCGGTTCATCGGGTGCATGGGGGAGCGCCGCGTACCGGAAGATGTGCGTGCCGGGACATTGTGCGTCGGGCGTTTCATTGTGCCAGCCCGCCTTGCCGCCCGGGCGCGTGAGCAGATCATCCCCGGCGAGCAGACCGATACACCGGAGGAGGGTGAGCGCGATCGTGCCGCGCCCGTCCCGCTTCAGCTCGTATTCGGGCAATCCGTACGCAAGAACGCTGAGAGCCCGGCTGGTCCCCCGCACCGTCACGTAGCGCTGCATGGGCGCAACCTGTGCCGGGTGTTCGATCGTGAACTGGCGAGTGTCGTATTCCTTCTGTTCCCGCTCGACAACGCAGAACTGCGAGTCCGCGGTACTCCGGTTCGTGGCAATATCCGCAGGGAACAGGACGCGGAACCGATGGTCACGCACCGTGTTCTCCACCGTCGTCTCGAAATGTACTGCGCGGGAATACGGGGTGAGGGAAACGACCGACCGCACATGAAACGGTACCGTTCCGGTACTCCTGCTCTTTCTCCCGGGAGCCGCGCTTGCCGGCAGACGCAGTGTCATATCAATGGCAAGGGCGGCCCGGAGGGGTCCATTTTCAATCCGCTGAATGGTCGCGCGGAATTGCGAGGAGGTAATCCGCGCGTCTTTCTTCGGATACGAATAATTGTACTCATCGCCGACATCGCCGGAATCTTCGAAGACGTTGAGCCCGCGGTATACCGTGCCGGCCACCTTATCCCCGATCTTCACCTCGCCATGCCCGTTCACTTCCACACGGAGGAAGTCGTTTTCAAGGAAGGATCTGCCCGACGTGACCTTCGCCGGGTACCGGGGAAGTTTTTTCCGCTTTTCAACTCTGAGTCCCTTGAATCCAACGGGAGGAATGTCACGTGCGTCGACGAGGAGCGTGAAACAGTCTGCGAGGGTCTGCTTCGGATAGTTGTAATTCGAATAGGTAATGTCGTATCCCTCTTCGCGGCGCAGGATCTGGTACGGGATTTCGGTCCCGGCCCCATCCACCAGGGCAAAACCTTTGACCGGCGGGCGTTTCGGGTGAACAACGACATCCGGGTTGAGACCGACGATGACGTCCTGCAGATAGAAGTTCACGGTCCCCTGCACGATCTCCGTCCGCCGGAAGGGTGAAGGATTAAACAGGAAGAGGAACCGGTCGTCGTGCGATGCACTATCGCCGGGCGGCACAAGGCGGTCGAGGCAGACGTCCATGACGGATCCCCCCGCCTGCTCCACTGCGGCAAACCGGGTCAGCATCTCCCGGTGGACCGTGTCGACACTGCAGCCGCAGATGCTGTCGTGCGGATGATTCTTCATCAGCGTTTTCCACGCATGCCGGACGAGCGGGGACTGTGTGCGCATGCCGGTCGCGAGCGCCATGGCGTTCAAAGGCTCTACGTAACGCTGCAGGAGGTTCTGTGCCCGCCAGTTGGCCTGCTTGATATACATTCTGCTCGAGTAGACGCCCCCCATGACGGCAAAGGCATAACGGTAGCCGAACCGGAGCTCGCCTTCGACTTCGGGGAGCCCGTTGACCTCTTTCCGGACGGCGTCCACATATCGCTGGACCGTGCTGTGTTCGAAGGTCCCATCAAACTTTTCCCGGAGAATCCGCAGCGTGGCAGGGAGCTTCGGATCCGGCCAGTGATGGTCACCGCCGTTCATCAGGAGCCGGTGTTTCGTCGTTGCCCGCTCATCCAGCTCCTTTTTGATCACGGCAAAGTGTTCCGCCATCTGCTCGTCGGAATCCTCGTGAAAATATCCGGCGCTGTAGCCGTTGCGGTAGAGGTGCACCAGCAACGCCCGTGTGCCGTCCGGGGCTTTCCACCAGTACTCCGAGGTTTTCTGCTCCGGCTCCCCGCCAAACCCCCTGTAGACCAGGGCGGCATCGATGCCGAATCCTTTGAGGATGGCGGGCATCATGGCAATATGGCCGAACGAGTCGGGGATGTATCCCACCTTCATGAGTCCGCCGAATTGGCGCGCCATCTGGGTCCCGGCCAGAAGGTTCCGCACCGTCGCCTCTGCGCTTACCAGAAACTCATCAGGGAGCACGTACCACGGACCCGTCACGATGCGTCCCTGGGCAACCATCCGGCGGAGGTCCTCCCTCCGTTCTGGGCGGATGGCACAATAGTCCTCGAGGATTACCGTCTGTCCGTCGAGCGTGAAGCAGCGGAACTCCCGGTCGCGCTCCATGAGATCGAGGAGATCGTCCACCATGTTGACCAGCATGGCGCGGAACTCCTCGAAGCTCTTGTACCATTCGCGGTCCCAGTGCGAGTGCGAGACGATGTGATACGTCGGTGTCATGACGTCAGGTATGCTGACAGGGGTTGAATGGCGGTAGATGCGCCGAGCGCGGTGAGACTCGATGCGGCCACGGCGTTGGCGAGTTTTGCCGCCCCGAAGGCGTCGAAACCCCGCAGGAGGCCTGCCAGGAAACCGGCGATGAACGCATCGCCCGCGCCGGTGGCATCGACGACCTTCCGCACTCGGCGGACCGGGATACGCCGGGACTTCCCGTCTGATGCGATGAAGCATCCTTCGGCGCCGAGCTTGACGCCCACGACGCCCGCCGCGCCGAGCGCACGGAGCGCCTGGACAATCTCCGCCGGGTTCGATTTTCCCGTAATTGCCCGGGCCTCGTCCAAGCTCGGCAGGAAGAAGTCGACCTGCGGAAGGAACGAACGGAGGAGCGCGTCGTTCCGGACCGGGGTGCCGCCCGTATCGAGGAGCACCGGCATCCCGGTCTTCTGTTTTACCGCGTGGAACATCCGCCCGAGGTCGCGGTCACATTCCGGCAACAGGCCGTAGTACCCGAACGCAAACACCCGCCCCCGCCGGACGACATCGATCTGGCCGAGCACGTCGTCCACGCGGAAATCCGCCATGCATCCGCGCGCATGAAGGAATGTCCGCTCTCCCGATTCATCGACACCCACGATCGTTGCGGATGTCTGCCGCCGGTCGTCGAGCACCAGTCCCACCGGGGCGATGTCATGCATCTCGAGCCTGCTTCTCAGGAATCCGCCGATGCTGTCGTTCCCGACACGGCTGACCGCGCCCACTTTGAATCCGAGCTTGGCCAGATCAATGCCGACGTTCGGCACGTTGCCGCCGGTCGTCATGGTGATCGTCTCAACCGACTGCAGGCTACCCGACTTCGGGAGCTTGAGGAGGT
>JBGPYM010000142.1:0-7927 GCA_041493205.1 Bacteroidota bacterium | reverse complement strand
TCTTCCTCCTCATCACCGGGGCGATTGTCACGGGAGCGGGCCTCTACGATCTCATCAATCCGCCGGTGCAGAAAACAGTTCTCGCGGAGCTGCATCCCGGGATCTGGTGGGGCGGGGTGATATTCGTTTCCGGTGGACTCTTCCTCTTATTTAACCGGAAGAAGGTCGTCGACTAGAAAACATCGGTTGACGATTCGGTTTCAGAGGATAAGCCGTATCCCAACCTGCACCGCGATCTGAGTTGCGGTGTTGGAGGTGACGAGCTTTTGTCCGGCAAGCTGCGGCGATTCGATCCGGTCGTGTGAGTTGGAGAAGGCCGTGTAGCTTCCCCCCAGGTCGAGCCAGGCGTCGCCGCCGAGCCCGACAAGCAGGCCTGCATCGAAGCTTGTTGCAGGTTCGGTCCAGGTAACCCCGTGCGTGGGAATCGCGGCGGGCGACCCGCCGGCGTGGGTGCCGGTGAGCGTCCATTGGAGGAAAAATGCGCCGCCCATGATCCCGATGTACGGGCGGACGACGGATCCGTCGAATGTCAGCCGCGCTCCCAGCATGAGGGGGATCGACTGAAACGGTCCGCGGACGTCAAAGCCCTGAGCGACCCCTGCCGCGGCGGCCGCGCCGTTGATTTTCCCGCTGTCGAATTTCCACCGCATGTACCCGGACGTAATCGCCAGCCCGATGTTTTCATTCAGGTTGTACTGGATGGTTCCCCCGACCCTGTACCCGGGGCCGACGAGCTTTTCCATTCCGCGCATGGGGAACGAAGGACCTCCGAGCACCGAGATTTCAAACTGATTTCCGGCGCGCACGGAAATGGCGATGCACAGGGTGACACAGAGGAGGCAGATAACGCGGCGCATCAGGAGGCCTTGCAGAAATGGTCTCACCAAAATCGCACAAAAAACTGCAATCTGCAATCCCTGCCGCGCTCTTTCTTCTTGACTCTGGGGTTGTCATCTGATATATTAGCTATATATCAATAGACAACCCACTCGTGAAGGACACAACGTTGACTTCTCCCTGGGCAGGCGTGTTCAGTGCACTGACGACGAAATTCAAGGAGAGCGGTGCCGTCGATCTCCCGGCAATGGAGGCGCACATCGGCAGGCAGATTACCGGAGGCGTTCACGGGATTGTCGTGCTCGGGTCCCTCGGCGAAAACGGCACGCTGACCGCCGCCGAAAAACAGGAGATTGTCCGGATGGCCGCCTCCGCCTGCAGAGGGCGCGTGCCGATCCTCTCCACCGTGGCGGAAACCACGACCGCCGGCGCATGTGAGTTCGTCCGTGCCGCCGCGAAGAACGGCGCGGAAGGATTCATGCTGCTCCCGGCGATGCAGTACGCGGCGGACGCCCGCGAGGCGGAACATCATCTCCGGACTGTCGCCGCCGCATCCGAGCGTCCGATCATGCTTTATAACAACCCTGTGTCGTACAAGGTCGACATCACGCCCGGCATGTTTGAAGCGCTGGCGGATGAACCGAAATTTGTTGCCATCAAGGAATCGTCGGAGGACGTGCGCAGGATCTCCGACATCAAGAATCTCGTGGCCGACCGGTATGCCATTTTCACCGGGGTCGACAATCTCGCGCTCGAAAGCCTCGTCCTCGGCGCGGCGGGGTGGGTGGCAGGCCTTGTCTGCGCCTTCCCGCGTGAGACCGTCACGCTCTACAAGCTGATCATGGCCCGCCGGATCGATGAAGCAGTTGCGCTCTACCGCTGGTTTCTCCCCCTCCTGCACCTTGACGTATCGACCAAGTTCGTTCAGAATATCAAGCTCGCCGAGGCGGTGGCGGACGGAGGGAATGAACGGGTCCGTGCCCCCCGCCTTCCGCTGGCCGGTGAGGAACGGGCGCGCGTGGAACGGACAATTACGCTCGCGCTGCAGCATCGACCCACACTTCCGAAGGTGTAAGATGACGCCAGCATCGCAGGAACTCCACCGTCTCTTCATCGGCGGCGAATGGGTGGACGGCGCCGCCATCGCGGACAACATCAACCCGTCGGACATCAACGATTGCGTCGGCCGCTACGCGCAGGGCGGGGTGCCGCACATCCAGGCCGCCGTTGCGGCAGCGCGCGGCGCATCCAGTGCCTGGGGCTCAAGTACACCCCAGCAGCGGTTCGACGTCCTCGATTTCGTGGGATCGGAAATTCTCGCGCGCCGGGAAGAGCTCGGCCGGCTCCTTTCCCGGGAGGAAGGGAAAACCCTCCCGGAAGGGATAGGGGAAGTGGCACGTGCCGGATACATCTTCAAATTCTTTGCGGGGGAAGCGCTCCGCACCGGAGGCGAGCATATTCCTTCAGTGCGTCCCGGCATTGAAATAGACGTTCTCCGCGAACCCCTCGGCGTGGTCGGTCTGATTACACCCTGGAATTTTCCGATGGCTATTCCTGCCTGGAAGACAGCTCCCGCCCTTGCCTTCGGCAACACCGTCGTCCTCAAGCCCGCGGAGCTGGTGCCCGGCTGCTCCTGGGCGATGGCTGAAATCATTTCCCGCTCGGGCCTTTCCGCCGGGGCGTTCAACCTGGTGATGGGCAAAGGAAGCGTCCTGGGAGATTCGCTGGTGGGACACGGGGACGTGGCGGGCATCAGCTTTACGGGGTCGGTAGCGGTCGGAACCGGGGTTGCCGCGCGATGCGCTTCACGGCTTGCACGTGTGCAGCTCGAAATGGGCGGGAAAAATCCGATGGTTGTCCTCGATGATGCGGCCATTGACGTGGCGGTCAACGCCGCGGTGAACGGCGCATTTTTTTCGACAGGGCAGCGTTGCACGGCCTCCAGCAGGCTGATCGTAACCCACGCCATTCATGACCGGTTCGTCGCCGCACTGACTGCCCGGTTGAAGTCGCTGAAGATCGACGATGCCCTTGCGGCCGGGACGGATATCGGTCCGGTGGTGGATGAGACACAGCTCTCCAAAGACCTTTCGTACATCACGATCGGACAGAAGGAGGGTGCGACGCTTGCCTGGGGGGGCGAACGGATCTCCCGCGCAAAGCAGGGCTTCTACCTTACGCCTGCCCTCTTCACCGGAACGTCGAACATGATGCGCATCAACAACGAGGAGATCTTCGGGCCGGTAGCCGGCATCATCGAGGTGAAGGATTACGATGAGGCACTCGAGGTGGCGAATGCCACCCCGTTCGGCCTCTGTGCCGGCATCTGCACGACGTCATTGAAACATGCCAGCCACTTCAGGTCGAACGCGCAGGCAGGCATGGTGATGGTCAATCTCCCGACAGCGGGCGTCGACTACCATGTCCCGTTCGGCGGGAGGAAGGGATCAAGCTACGGTACGCGGGAACAGGGACGGTACGCCGTGGAATTCTACACTACGGTGAAGACCTGCTACACAGCCCCCTGAAAGGGTAACAGGCGGAGCCACACATGACAGTCGCACTTTCGCACAAATCGCGGACACGGACGGGCCTGCAGGCCGCCGCCGGAAAGGCAAGCCTCGCCGATGCGGCGTATGCCCGCCTGGAAGAAATGATCGTGACGCTCGAGTTGCAGCCGGGGAGCGTTCTCTCCGAAGCCGACCTGAGCAAGCGTGTCGGCATCGGCCGGACTCCCCTGCGTGAAGCGCTGCAGCGGCTGCAGGCACACCGGCTGGTCACCACCCTCCCGCGGCGGGGAGTGGTGGTGAGTGATATCAATATCGTGGATTATCTCGCGCTCCTGGAGACCCGCCGGGTCCTGGACCGGCTCGTGGCAACGAAGGCCGCACGGAGGGCTTCGCCCGGACAGCGGGAAGCGCTCAGAAAAACGGCGTCGGCCATGCAGCATGCCGCGGCGAAGGGGGACATGAACGAATTCATGCGCCTGGATACGATGTTCGATCAGGTTGTCGAGGCCGCTGCCCGGAGCGCGTTTGCGCTCCAGGCGTCGGTCCCCTTGCATGCTCACTGCCGGAGGTTCTGGTATCTCTACCGGCACAACGGCGATCTCCCCCGGGCCGCCGACCTGCACGCGGCCTTGATGGAGGCCGTCGCCGCGGGCGAGGAAGAAGCCGCAGGACAGGCATCCGACGCACTGGTCCAGTACCTGGAAGAGTTCGCGCGCACCGCACTCGACCTCTCCTGAGGAAAGGAGAACCCCATGGCCCGCCACACGTTCTTTTGCATCGATGCCCACACCTGCGGGAATCCGGTCCGGGTAGTCGCCGCCGGCGGGCCCCGCCTCGACGGTACCACCATGGCGGAGCGGCGAACCCAGTTTCAGGAACAATTCGACTGGATCCGTACCGGACTTATGTTCGAACCGCGGGGGCACGACATGATGTCGGGGAGCATCCTCTACCCCCCGGCGGATCCGGCGAACGACGCAGGCCTTCTCTTCATCGAAACGAGCGGCTGCCTCCCCATGTGCGGTCACGGGACGATCGGGACGGTCACGGTGATCATCGAACACGGACTCGTCGTCCCGAAGACGCCCGGCGTGCTGAACCTGGAAGTGCCCGCGGGCGTCGTCGAGGCGCGCTACACAACCGAACACGGAAGGGTGACCTCGGTCCGGATCGTCAACGTTCCGTCGTACCTCGCCGCCCGCGGCATCACGGTCGATGTGCCCGGCTTCGGTTCACTCACACTGGACGTCGCCTACGGCGGGAATTTCTACGGCATCATCGACCCGCAGGAGCGGTACAAGGAAATCGACGCACTCGGGGTGGGCGAGATCCTCCGCCTCAGCCCGGTTATCCGGCGGCTGGTGAACGAACGCCATTCGTTTGTCCACCCGCTTGCGCCCGCCATCCGCGGGTTGAGCCATATCCAGTGGACCGGCAAACCGCGTGTCCCGCAGGCACACGGCCGGAATGCGGTGTTCTACGGCGAGAAGGCCATCGACCGCTCTCCGTGCGGCACGGGGACTTCCGCGCGCATGGCACAATGGGCAGCCCTGGGGAAATTGAAGGTTGGGGACGAATTCGTTCATGAGAGCATCATCGGCAGCCTCTTCCGCGGGCGCGTGGAACGAAGCGCCCGCATCGGCACGATCGAGGGGATCGTGCCGAGCATCGAAGGGTGGGCAAAAGTGACAGGATACAACACGATTGTGATCGACGATGAAGATGATCCGTATGCCCACGGGTTTCAGGTCCTCTGAGCGGAGACAGGCCGGCACAGCGTGACTGGAAAAAAACACGTACTCGTCATCGGCGGCGGGGCGATCGGCCTCAGTGCCGCACACTATCTGCATCTGGCCGGACATGAGGTCACGGTCGTGGAAAAGGGGGAGATTGGTTCAGGCTCCTCCCTCCACAACGCCGGCCTCGTCTGTCCGAGTCACTTCATCCCGCTCGCTGCCCCGGGAATGGTGAGCACCGGGCTCCGGTGGATGTTCAAGCCGGAGAGCCCGTTCTATATCAAGCCGCGGTTTGATCCCGCCATGGCGCGCTGGCTCTGGCTTTTCGCCCGTTCCTGCACGCAACGGCACATGGCCCGCTCCATGCCCCTGCTCCGCGACCTGAGCATCGCCAGTCTGGCGCTTTTTGACGAGATGGCCGGGCTGGAACGGATGAATTTCGAATTCCGGAAGAACGGGCTCATCATGCTGTTTCGCACCGGGCACGGCAGACACGCGGCAATTGCGGCCGCTGCACATGCGGGTGCACTTGGTGTGGAAGCACGGATACTCGACAGGAAGGGACTCGCCGAGCTCGAGCCGGGTGTGGAGTTTCTTGCGGAGGGAGGCGTCTACTATCCGGGTGACGCGCATCTGACCCCGTCACTCTTCATGGAGCGGCTCCGGACGCTCCTCGCCGGACGCGGGGTCCGTTTCATGACCTCGACGACAGTCATCGGGTTCGAGCAGCGCCCCTCCGGGATCGCTGCCGTGGTCACCGACCGCGGCCGGTATTCTGCCGATGAGTTCATTCTCGCAGGAGGGGCCTGGTCCCCCGGCATCGTCGGACGCCTGAAGCTGGATCTCCCCGTACAGGCTGGGAAGGGGTACAGCGTGACCATCCGCACCGCAACAGCCCGTCCCCGCATCCCGTTCATACTCGATGAGGCCCGCGTGGCGGTCACGCCGATGGGCGATCATCTCCGGTTCGCCGGAACCATGGAGCTTGCCGGTCTCACGACCGCCATCACGATGCGCAGGGTGCAGGCGATCGTGAGGGCCCTGCCGTACTACCTGGGAGGTCTCGGTGCGGTGCAGGTGGAGCAGGCGGATATCTGGGCGGGGCTCCGTCCCGTCTCACCCGATGGGCTCCCATACATCGGCAGATTCCGCCGGTATGAAAATCTGATCGCGGCAACGGGTCACTCCATGCTCGGCATGTCACTCGCCCCCGTCACGGGCAAGCTCGTTGCAGAGATCGTGGACGACAAGGTTCCGTCGATCGACCTTCACCTTCTCCGGACAGACCGGTTCGCATGATTCTTCATCCAAACAATCCGCCCGACGTCACCGGGATCGTGTTCAACATCATGCGCTTCTGCGTGCATGACGGGCCGGGGATCCGCACGACGGTGTTCCTCAAGGGATGTCCGCTCCGGTGTCCCTGGTGTCACAATCCGGAATCGTGGGAACCCGGTCCCCGGCTGGTTGCCCGGACCGAACGGTGTATCGCCTGCGGGGCATGCGTGACGGTCTGCCCGAACGGCGCGATCGTGAAGAATGGAGATACGTATGAGACGCTCCCCGATCGCTGCACGCACTGCGGCACATGTCAGGATGTCTGCCCCGCGGAAGCGCGCGAGCTGATCGGCCGCACGATGACGGTCGGGGATGTCATGACCGAGGTGGAAAAGGATTCGGTGTTCTACGAGGAATCGGGCGGGGGAGTCACGTTTTCCGGAGGAGAACCCCTCCTGCAAAACCGCTTCCTCCGGGCACTCCTGCTTGCTTCGAAGGAACGTGGCTTGCATACCGTGGTCGACACGTCCGGCTTCACCTCGCCGGCGACGCTGGAAGCCATCTGCGCGAGTACCGACCTCTTTCTCTACGACGTGAAATCAATGGACGATGCGGTCCACCGGGCGACCACCGGGGTCTCCGGCGCACTGGTGCAGGGCAATCTCCGCCGGCTCGCCTCCTGGGGCAAGAAGGTCATCGTCCGCATGCCGGTCATTCCGGGCGTCAACGACGATGACCGGAATATTGAGGCGACCGGTCGGTTCATTGCATCGCTCGGCAATGTCGTTGCAATTCAGTTGCTTCCCTTTCACACCATTGGCGCTGACAAATATGCCCGGCTCGGCGTCCCGTTCGCCCTGCAGGGAACCGACGCGCCTTCCAACGACCATATGATCCGGATCGCGGAGAGCATGAGCAGATACCATCACGCGATCACCATCGGAGGATAGCACACATGACAGAACGCGTACGTCTCCTTCGGCAGCAGAGCCTCGACGCGGTCCCATCGATTTCACACGAGCGCGCGCTCATCCTGACCAATTTCCTCTCAACGGCGGGCCCGATGCCGCCCCCCCTGCTCCGTGCCCGGGCATTCAGGACGATCATGGAACGCCAGTCGGTCTGCATCAATGACGGCGAACTCATCGTCGGGGAACGGGGTCCCGCCCCCAAAGCAACCTCAACCTATCCGGAGTTGTGCTGTCATTCGCTGGAGGACCTTGCCATACTCAACGATCGGGAGAAAATCAGCTTCAGGGTCCATGAGGAATCTCTCACCGCGTACCGGGACTGCATCATCCCGTACTGGCGGGGCAAAACAACCCGCGAGCGCATATTCTCACGCATGGACGACCCCTGGAAAGATTCGTATGCCGCGGGGATCTTCACGGAGTTCATGGAACAGCGCGCCCCCGGACATACCGTCCTGGACGGAAAGTTGTACCGCAAGGGGGTGCAGGGTTTGAAGGACGATGTCGAGCGCGCGCTGCACACTCTGCCGAAAGGGGATGACTCCGCCGTCAGGGCGAAACGGGATGAACTCCAGGCGATGGCCATTGCCGCCGA
>JBGPYM010000072.1:0-12530 GCA_041493205.1 Bacteroidota bacterium | reverse complement strand
TGCACTCTACCTGTTCGTTCTGGCTGCGTTGACGCTGTTCGGCGTTATCCATTCGGCGTCGCCGGACGGGCTCATGTACCTCCCGTGGACGCTCACCGGCCTGGCACGCCAGATCCCGTATCAGTTCGCCGGCGCCTACGCCGTTCTGGGAGTGATGTTCCTGCTGCTGTCACTGACGAAGGAGAGCAGGCTCCCGGCCGAACACGCAGCCTGATCAAAATGACTTGGGCAGTGGCACCGGCGTCCTTGTCTCGGCCCGCCGAAGGCGGGACGGACCCGCCGGTGCCTCTTAACGCTCTTAGTAGCACCGGCGTCCCCGCCGGTGACTTTCCTTGCGTAATAAATGGAAACGCCGGCGCTTTAACCTGACGCTCGCTCTGCCTCTACCTCATGAGAATCATCGCCCTCGTACTGCGGTAACTCCCCGCTTCCATGGTGCAATAGTAGACTCCGCTCGCCATTCCCTTCGCGTCCCACGTCACTTCATAGCGGCCGGCCGCCTGTTCCGCATCCAGGAGAAGTGCAACCTCACGTCCGAGCAGATCATTGACCGCAATCCTGACCCGCGAGGCGCCCGGGATCTCGTAGCCAATCCTGGTCGAAGGATTGAACGGGTTCGGATAATTCGCCAGCAGCGCATAGCCGTCCGGCATGCCCGGCAGCGTGGTAACGCCGGTACTGATGGGGCCTGTCCAGGATGCACTCGAGACATTAATCGTGCCGCTCGTCGCAGCATTGGGATCGGCGGCGCTCAGTGAAACGCTTGCTCCATTTGCCGCGAGGATCTGGTAGCTGACCGTCTTCACCGTGACGCTGTCGACTTTCCTGATCCTGAGTGCGTTGTATGTTCCGCCTCCCGGGATCGTCAAAGGGCCGAATGAGTCCACAACGAACGATGCATGATGAACCGACGAGTCCGCAAGGAACTCAAACCCGAGTATTGAAATTCCCATGCGGAACTTGTACGTAGAGCTCCAGGTGGAATTGAGCGTGAACGGCATTGCATAAAAGATTGAAGCAGGGGTATTGGTGGAATGGAGCGTCGCAGTGCCTAGCTGCGTAGCAGCTTCAGCATGGTTTCCGAGATCCAGGAGGCTGGATCCAAGTGTGAGATACTCGTATACCGTTGCCGTAATCCCCTGGAGCGTCTGCACTGAGGCGAACGCATGAGTTGATCCGGGGAAGAAAGAAGGAAACGGTGTTGAACCCGGTGCAACGCTTGTCAGAGTTGACGTGACATGAGAAGCCAATCCGCTGAAATTCCACGACGTGGAACCCAGCGTTCCGATGTTTGCGGTTGTCACAAGCGTGTCCTCGTGCGTGACAAGTGCATGCCCCGCCGCGATCTGCGTGCCGACATCCGTGGCCGTGATCGTGATCTGTGCGTACGCGGGGATGCTCACCGCTGAGGCCACGCAGAGCGCCAACAATCCTCTGGCCCTTGCAATCATAGATCCTCCTCTGTTGATAGTTTGTGTAACAAAATTCCGTCAGGTATCGTTTCTTCCTCTCTTCTCTTTTCTCTTTTCTCTCTTCTCTTCTTTATTTTAAAGCCTTGCCTCCAGCACCAGCACATACGTCCTCGGAGGCATGATGTTGCCGATCAACTCGACGTAGTTCCTCTGAAACGCATTGTTCACATTCAGGGTTGCCGTGACCGGTATGCCGATCGTTCCCAGGTCAGCCCCGATTCTGAAATCGGCCACAAGGATATCCTCCCGCTCGTCCCCGTCGGGAATGATGCCGACGTCCACCAGCTCCTCATCGATCCTGTCCACGCGGCTCACGAACCGGAAGTCCCCGCCTGCGCTCAGCCACCCAAGGCGGAGCAGGGTGTTGGCATAAAAGAGATGACGAGGCCGGTATTTCAGGAGATCATGCTGCGTCAGGTCCTGCGGATAGACATAGGTGTAACCGATGTTGAACTGGGTGGCGCCCTCGAACAGGCCGAACTTGAGCGATGTCTCGAATCCCTGTACGCGCGCCTTCGTGACGTTGCGCCATTGTACCTGCGGCACATTGGCAGACGAGATCACCAGTCCTGCCTCGATCAGGTTGTCGTAATCCGACCGGAAGAGGGCCCCGTCGAACGTCCCCCAGTCGCCGATGACCTGCGACACACCGACTTCGTAGGAATAACTCTTCTCGGGTTGCAGGTCGGTGTTCGGAATGACCGCCAGGTTGCTCACTTCGCCCGTCAGAAAGGCCTCGGCGATCGATGGGATCCTGAACCCTCGCCCGAACGAGGCGCGCAGCGTCGTGCCCGCATCGGGTGCGTACGTCAGGGCCGCCTTTGGATTGAGCTGCCCGCTCGATTTCGTAATCCCCACCGCCTGGAGATCGGCGCGCGCGCCCAGCGTCATCGTCACCTCCCCCGACAGCTTCAGTTCGTCCTGTGCGTAGAGAGCGAGCCCGCCGCCCCCTCTGTTGCCGAAGAGATCGGCATACACGATATCATAATGGGAATCTATCCCGCACGTCAGCGTGTTCCCTTTTTCAAAGACGATGGTGGACATGAGGTCGAGGTTGATGTCGTCCGATATCGACTCGTTCCGGCCGTACTGGTGGATCGTCTCGAACCCCCAGTCGTTGTGGTACCAGATAGCCTTGGCCGTAAAGAAAACGTTGTTGGAAAGCACGCTGCTGTAGACGCCGCTTGTGTAGAACCGGATCGACTTGACGTTGTCCGACTCCTGGAGCGTCGGCGGGACAAGGGCGGAGTCAAGATTCTTCCAGTACAGGAACTGCCCGCCATACTGGTACAAAAGGCTGAAGCTCAGACTCAGGGATTGCGTCGGGGATATTTCCTCCCGCGACCGGACAAACAGGTTGTACCGCCTGTGGTAGTCGTTCTCACGATAGCCGTCGTCGATCTGCCGCGAAACGAACACCGCAATGCCGATGTCTCCTGACATGCGCGCGTGGCTGATCGACTGGCCGTTGAACCCGCGGTTTTTGTCCGACCATTGCCACTGGGCGAAAGACGGCTTGTTGTACAGCCCTCCGTACGTCCGGATGATCGTTTCGGGCGTCTCCGGTATCGGCTTGGTGATGATATTGATGACCCCGCCGAGCGCGCTCGACCCGTAGAGCGCGGAGCTTGCCCCCTTGACCACCTCGATCCGGTCCACCTGCCCGACGGGGATCGATTCAAAGTTCAGTTCGCCCGTGTCGCCGGTAATGAACGGGACGCCGTCCACCAGCATCAGCACCCGGCTTCCCGCCCCGCGGCTGTAGCCGCTTGACCCGCGCACGTTCACCTGGAATCCGGTGATGTTGACTCCCGGGATGTACCGGAGCGCGTCATCAATGGTCAGCGCGTTCCGCTGGCGGATTTCGGATGCGTCGAGGATCGAGATGCTGACAGGCACGTCCTGCAAGGACTGCGCACGCTTGCTCGCGGTCACGACGATCTGTTCGGTCGGGATCACCGTCTGCGTCATCGTCACGTCGACGGACGCATCCTTCCCCTCCTCCACGGTCACGTCCGCACGCGTGACACGCTGGTATCCCACCATGGAAAAAACAACGGTATGCTGGCCCGCGGGGATGCCGGTCAAACGGAACTCGCCGCGCAGGTTCGTCGATGTCCCGCGGACCGTTCCCTCCAGAAGTACCGTCACCCCGGGGAGGGGTTCGTGATCTACGCCACTGACGACCCGCCCCATAATGGTCCCCCCTGCGGGCCACGCCAAATGGACACTAAAGCAGAGAAGGGGCAGAAGCAGGATGCGTCTCAGCGCCATGGCTTGGGGGGAGGTTTGTGGAAATCAACGGAGACATCGACGCGCGTGAGCCTGTGCAGCAGCACCCTCATGGGGGCCGGCACGTTCGAATAAGGGATGGTGCTGTAGACCCCGGCAGGAGCCCAATCGGACAGAATATTCGGCCCGTACTGCCACGCGACCACGAAGTAATCGTATTTCTTTACCTGGAGGTTGGTGTTCTTTGTGACCCACTCGTAGGAGAGGGAATCAACGAAGCGGTCTAATCCTGACCCGGTGAGTGTGGCTGGATAGACGATCGCCTTGCCGTTGATGAGCGCGAGGAGAATGTTGGCGCTGTCGGAGGGGTAGGTCTCGAACGCGACGAGCCGGATCTGCCGGCAGCTGTCGGGGGGCGGCCAGTTGGTGAAGCGGATGATCCCGCTGATCCCGGACGGCTCGTCAAGAGGCGTCAGGCCTGTGTCGCAACCGGCATACAGGAGTGCGCATGCCAGGAGTATTGCCGGAACGAAGCGCATGTCGGAATAGTATTGTGGATCTTCGCGCGTCTTTGTCTGCAGAGATGTGCGCGGTGCTATTTAATGAGAACGAGTTGTCGTGTCTGAACGAACGATCCGGCCCTGAGCATGCAATAGTAGATGCCGCCGGCAAACGCGTTGCCGTCCCACTCGACCGTGTGCGTCCCAGCAGTCTGTGAAGCGTTCACGAGTATTGCAATCTCCCTCCCGAGAGGGTCATAAATTGCGAGCCGCACCGGGCCGGAGGACGACAGGGAGTATCGTATTGCCGTGCGCGGGTTGAAGGGATTCGGGTAATTCTGAAACAAGGCAATTGCACGCGGAGGTTCCCCCTCCACCTCCGTGGTCAGTTCGACCGTGACGCCCTCCGTGAACGAGTCCGTCCCGTTCAGATCCGTCTGCCGCAGCCGGTATGTCCAGGCGCCGGCTGCGACAGCGCTGTCAATGAACGCATAGGAATGCGGTTCGAGCGTTGTGCCGTGGCCGGCCACAAAGCTGTTGAGAATTTCAGCATAGCCGGCGCCGCCGGTCGATTTCTGAACATGAAACCCGAGGTTGTTGGTTTCTGTAATGGTAGACCAGTCAAGACGGACCCTGTTTCCGACAGTGACCGTCCCGGTGAAGTTCGCGAGCTGAATGGGTACGATCTCCGATGGGTAAAGGACGTACCGGTCAATGAGCGTGCCTCCCGCGCCGCCGCTGATGGAATAGAACCGGAAGACGACGCTGTCCGTTCCGGCATCAACAAGGAGAGCGCCGTAGTTCGCGCTGTAACGGACGGCGCTCCCCGGTTCTGTCGTGGCAAATGCGGAGAGGCTCCGCCCACCGGTGCCGACGACAAAGTACGGGAATGCGCCCTTCATGATCCGCTCGTACTGGTGCTCATGCCCGTTCAGTACGGCGTGTGCCCCCCACGACATGAACGGCCACTGGAGCGCGACGTTGTTCCCGCGCGCGGCTGAAGTGTAGGGGGGATGGTGAAAGTACACGAAGTTCCAGGCCGAGGTCGATGCGCCCAGAGCGGACTGAAGCCACTGGGCCTGTGTTGAAGTGGCGCCGTTCCCGTCCGGCTCCCGCGGATCGCTGTCAACGGCGTAGAAATGGACGGGCCCCCGGACGAAATCATAATACCGTTCGTTGCCCGGCAGCGCGAAATAGGAGTACCAGCCGGCAATCCCCGCATCCCAGTCGTGATTGCCGACGCTCGGGTAAAATCTGATCGTCGCCGATCCGTAACCAGCCCAGGCGCTTCCGCTCCCCGCCGGGAATTCCATGAACTCGTGATAGTATTGACCGACGGCCCCGTCCCACGCGGAATAATGATTCGGAGGTGCGGGCGTGGGGTTGGTGTAGTTGTTGTCCCCTGTCGTGATGACGAAGTCGGGGTTCCAGCTCTTTACGAGAGTCGCCACGTTCCCCGTATTGGGAGGTGTATCACCGTAGTCGCCCAGAACGGCAAAACGGACTGATGTCTGCGCGTAAAGCAGTGATGTCGCTCCGGGGGACACCAGGAGGACACACTCAAGGAGACGCACCGCGACACATGTTCGCTTCAAGAAATTCCCCCTTTGCTCCGTGAGTGTACGAGGTTCAATATAGTCAGGCGGCCCGCCGAAGTCAAAAGCCGGGGCTTGCATCTTGATAAAATTAGTTCTATATTGGTCGAAATAGTTTCATGGAGGTGAAATGACCCACGAAGGTGCCGCAGAACAGTTCGTCAGATTCTTCAAGGTCCTCGGAGAGCCGAACAGGCTCAAAATTGTCGGGTACCTTGCGGGAGGTTCGCACACCGTCGAAGACATCGCCCGGTTCCTGGGCGTCGGCGTCTCGACGGCATCGCATCACCTTGGACGACTCGCCGGTGAAGGACTGGTCTCCGCGCGTGCGGAGGGATATTACAGCGTCTATTCGCTCCACACCGGGGTTCTGACCGGTATGGCCAGAACACTCCTCCGCCGGGAGACGCTTCCCCGGTTGGCGGAAGGGGGGGACGGCGACGAGTTCGACCGGAAGGTCCTCGCGACCTTTACCAATCCCGACGGAAGCTTCAAAGCGTTCCCCGCACAGGAGAAGAAGTATCTTGTCCTCGTCCGCCACGTTTTGAAGGAATTCGAACCGGGGATGCGGTACACGGAGAAGCGCGTCAACCAGATCCTTGCGAAGTACAGCGAAGATACAGCCCGGCTCCGGCGCTCGCTTGTGGATACGGGGCTTATGAAACGGGAAGGCGGGGGAGGGAAATACTGGCGCGTCTGAAACGCCGGAGGATCGCGAACACCAGGAGGCATCTCACGAGCGGAGGGGTCGTATGACAAACGTAAACGCCAGAAAGGTGAGCCTGGTCGGTACCGGGCTCGTCGGATCCTCATTTGCGTATGCCCTCATGATCAGGGGGCTGGCGGGTGAGCTGACGCTTGTGGATATCAACGCCGAGAAGGCCGTGGGCGAAATGATGGACTTCAACCACGGCCTTTCGTTTACGCGGCCCATGAAGATCACCGCGGGCGGGTATGCCGACTGTGCCGGGTCGCAGGTCGTCGTCATTGCCGCCGGGGCGGGACAGAAGCCGGGGGAAACGCGCCTCGATCTTCTTGCACGCAATGCGGCGATCTTCCGGGAGATCGTTCCGCAGGTCGTCCGCCATAACCCGGACGGGATCATTCTGATCGCGACCAACCCCGTCGACATCCTCACCTATGTATCCCTGGAAGTGTCCGGACTCGCGCCATCGCATGTCATCGGGTCCGGCACCATCCTCGATACGTCCCGGTTCCGGTTCCTCCTCGGGCAATACTACGGGGTTGATGCGCACAGCGTCCATGCCTACATCATCGGCGAGCATGGGGACAGCGAAATTCCTGTCTGGAGCCTCGCCAGTATCGGGGGCGTGCGCCTGCAGGAATTCGCGCCTCTGAAAAACAAGGCCTATGCGCAGAAGGAGATGGATGAGATCTTTGTGCAGGTTCGCGATGCTGCCTACGAGATCATCAAGCGGAAGGGCGCCACGTACTACGCGATCGGCCTTGGATTGCTCTCGATAGTCGAGGCAATTCTCGGAGACTACCGGCGGGTGCTCTCTGTCTCAACCCTCATGACGGGCCAGCATGGCGTACGCGACATGTGTTTGAGTCTCCCCTGCGTCGTCGGCAGCAGCGGCGTGGAGGAGATCCTCACGCTCAATCTCGATCCCTCGGAAGACTCAGGATTCCGCGCCTCGGGGGAAAAACTCCGCTCAACCCTCGCCCAGCTTGACGCTCCCCGCTGAACGTTTTTCCCTATTGTGGACCGGCAGAACTCTCCTGCGGCGTCTACTGTAGTGGCACGGGCGTAGTGGCACGGGCGCGCTTTCTGCGTCTCGCCGTCGGCGGACGTCCCCGCCCGTGGCTCTTCCTTCAATACTTACTTGACATAATGTAATACTTATTACATATTGTAACATACATTACTTACCAAAGTTATCTGTCGTCATAAGGAGGGAATCACTATGAAATGGCTCTTCCTGGTCCACCAGGTGCAGACCCCGAATTCGCGCGAACGGGTCAAGGTGTGGCGGCTCACCAGAAAGGTGGGCGCCCTGCTCTATCGCAATTCGGTCTATGTGCTTCCGTACAGCAAGGAACGTCTCGAGGACTCTCACTGGCTCTGCCAGCAAATCCGGGATGCGCAGGGAGAGGCGTCCGTATTCGTTTCGGAGGCCCACGACGCTGGAGAGGACCGGATTCTCCGGCACCTCTTCGCCGATGCCCGGGAAGGGGACTTTGCGCAGCTTGACGGCGCGCTCAGCAGACTGCTCAACCGCTTTCGAAAACCAAAATCGGGGAGAGCTCTCCCCCCGGCGCAACTCAAGGCGCTGGAGCGGGAGCTCGTCGTGCTGGAATCGACACATCGCGAGATCCGGCGCATCGATTTCTTCGATCATCCTGCGGGACCCAAGGTGGGGAGGCGGCTCCGGCAGGCAAGGTTCCTCCTGTCAGGACTCGGTGAGAAATCGGGAGCCTTCCCGGGTATCAGGAAACATGCGCGCACAGAATTCAGAGGGAAGATCTGGGCGACCCGCGAACAAATTCACATCGACAGGCTCTGCTCTGCCTGGCTCATCAAACGGTTTATCGACCCGAAGGCCCAGTTCGTCTTTGTCGAGGAAAACAAGCTCCCCGCGCACGCCATCGCCTTCGACCTGTTCGGCGTGGAGTTCAGCCACCAGGGCGACCGGTGCACGTTCGAGACGCTCCTGGAATCATTCCAGATGAAGGACAGGGCCCTCGCTTCGATGGGGGAGCTGGTCCACGACATCGACCTGAAAGACGGCAAGTTTAATCGCCCGGAAGCCGACGGCATCGATCTGATCGTGCGCTCGCTCTCCGGCTCGATGCGCAACGACCGGAAAACGCTCGCCATCGGTTCACAGATTCTCGATGCCCTGTATGAACGCCTCTCTTCCAGAAGTGCCTGAGTCAGCCCACTCGCTTCGCGACCTGGCCCTCTATTTCCTCAGGCTCGGGACCGTTGGGTTCGGCGGGCCGATCGCTCTCGTCGGGCGGATGGAACGGGACCTTGTCGGAGAGCGCCGGTGGCTGCAGCAGGAGCAATACAAACGGGGTCTGGCCCTCGCTCAGCTAGCGCCGGGTCCGCTTGCGGCGCAGCTGGCGATGTACATCGGTTACCTCAATGGCAAGGCATGGGGCGCCGCGATCGTTGGGATCGCCTTCATCCTTCCGTCGTTCCTGATGGTGATCGCCCTCGGGATGCTCTATGTCGCGTACGGCGGTCTTCCATGGATGCAGGCAGCATTTTACGGGATCGGCGCGGGGGTTATCGGCATCATTGTGAAATCAGCCTACACGCTTGCCCGTCGGTCGCTCGGGAAGGCCCCCTTGCTCTGGGGAATATTTGCACTCATGTGTGTTGCCACTGCCTGGACGGAGGAGGAGAGCATGTCGCTCTTCCTCCTTTCCGGCATCGTCACCATGGTGATCAGGGTCCCTCCGAAAACCTCCTCCATGGCATCACTCTTTATATTCACTCCTCCGTTAGCGCTCTGGTTACTCCAGGTGCCTGCAATAGCACAGTCGGATCTGCTCCTTGATATTTTCCTCTTCTTTGCACGGGCCGGAACGTTCGTCTTCGGGAGCGGACTCGCCATTGTTCCATTTCTCCATGGCGGCGTCGTGCTGCAATATCACTGGCTGAACGAGAAGCAGTTTCTTGATGCTGTTGCGGTGGCGATGATCACGCCCGGACCCGTCGTGATCACCGTCGGCTTCATCGGCTACCTCGTTGATGCGCTTCCTGGCGCCCTGGCCGCCGCACTGGGCGTCTTCCTCCCGGTCTACCTTTTCGTCGTGATCCCGGCCCCGTACGTCGAACGCTACGCCCACAACGCCCGCCTGGTCGCGTTCATCGAAGGCGTCACCGCGGCCGCAACGGGCGCCCTCGCGGGAGCGGTGGTGGTTCTCGGCATGCGAGCGATTGTGGATATCCCTACCGCCGCTATCGCCGTTGCCACGCTCCTGGTGATGTTCCGGTTCAAAATCCCGGAACCCGCCGTCATTGGTGCCGCTGGCGCAATCGGCTTCCTGATCCGTTCATGAACCCCTCAGGAACATTACTCCTGACAAGGGCCGACGTCGCAGAGCTGCTGACGCTCGAGGAGTGCATCGTGGCCGTGGAGGATGCATTCAGGCTCTACGGCGAAGGCAATGCGCCGCGTCCGGGACTCCTCGGCGTCCCCGTCGCTGCGGGCGGGTTTCATGTCAAAGCGGGCGTGTTGCGCCGGGGGAGAGAATACGCTGCAATCAAGCTCAACGCGAACTTCCCCGGCAACCGCAAGCGTTGGGGGCTTCCCTCAATTCAAGGTCTGATCGTCCTGAGTGATGCGGACAACGGCTCCCCGCTTGCGATCATGGACTCGATCGAGATTACCATTCTGCGCACGGGCGCCGCAACAGCAGTAGCGGCTGCCTCCCTCGCCCGGCCACGCTCGACAGTGGTAACGGTCTGCGGTTGTGGCAATCAGGGGAGAATTCAGCTCCGGGCGCTCCTCACCGTCCTCCCGCTCCGCCAGGCATTCGCCTGGGACACAGACTACCGGCAGGCTGAGGCGCTGGCAGCGGAGTTTTCACCCTCGCTCCGTGTGGACCCGATCTCCGTGGGTGGGCTTCAGGCCGCGCTCCGCAAGAGCGACGTGTGCGTAACGTGTACGCCCGCGAAGGCATTCTTTGTGCGCCGTGATGACATCCGTCCGGGGACCTTCATTGCCGCTGTGGGAGCGGACAGCGAAACGAAACAGGAGCTCGACCCCCTTTTGTTCAAGGGGAACAAGGTCGTCGCTGACATCCTCGACCAGTGCGCCGCGATCGGCGATCTCCACCACGCAATCGCCGGCGGCATCGTGTCGACGGCGGACGTCTACGCGGAACTGGGGGAGATCGTTGCAGGGGAGAAGCAGGGACGCGCGAAGGATGACGAAATCATCATTTTTGACAGCACGGGAATGGCACTGCAGGACGCCGCGGCGGCAATTGTCGTGTACGAAAATGCGCTGCGGGCAGGGTTCGACCGGAGGCTCGATTTTTCCATGCAGGCAGCCGCACCCGGCGCCGGAGAGGCGGCGCAGTCTTGAAGTTGGCTCTCCGATCCTGTATCATTAAGAATCATGGCCGACCCGACAGAAACACCCCCCAAAAGAGATTCCACGCTCTGGAATGTCATTCGCCAGCGCAGCCTCCTCACACAGGAACCGAACGAAGTAAGAATCCTCCGCATCGTCCGTGACCGGGGCCCGATTTCGAGGATCGAAATCGCCAGTGCAACAGGGCTCCACAAAGCCACGGTAACCGACCTCGTTGCCAAGCTGATCGAATCCGGGCTCCTCGAAGACACCGGTGAAGTGCAGGCGCGCAACAAGGTGGGGCGGAAAAGAGTCCTCCTCAGGTTCCTCCCCCTCGCCGGCATTGTCGCCGGCATCGATATCCGTATGACGCACGCGACGGTTGCGATCACCGACCTCAACGCGCGTATTCTTATGCAGGAATCGTTCGACTATGCCCTCGGCGATCCTGTCGAAAGGGTCCTCGCGCTTGTCGCCCGGACGATTCGCGATCTCCTGAAAGCAGGGGATTATCCTCAATCCAAGCTCGTGGGTATCGGCATCGGGGTGCAGGGGATTATCGATTATTCGACGAATACGCTCGTCCTCTCCTACAACAAGAAGTCCTGGCAGGGTCAAACCCTCAGCGCCTTTCTGGAGAGGGAGTTCAACGTGCCGGTATATGTCGAGAACGACGTGAAAACCATGGCGTTGGCAGAATACCTGCTCGGGGCCGCCAAGGGGACGAAGGATTTCATCCACATCTGGGTGGGCGAAGGCGTCGGCGCCGGGATCATGATCAATGGGCACCTGCTCCACGGGATTACCTTCAGCGCCGGCGAAGTCGGGTATAATCTCCTCGAGTTCTCCTCATTTTACAAGGAAAACTTTCCACTGACCTACCGGAATCAGGCTATGTTTGGCGAGATTCTCACCGATGCGAACCTCGTGGAGAGCTATCGAAAGGAAGCCGGCGCACCTCCGGGAAAGGGTTGGACCGTCGCTTCGGTTGCCGAGCGGGCGCGCCAGGGCGATCCGGTGGCGCAAAAGGTGATCGAAGAGTATGTGTCGTTGCTGAGCATCCTCTGTATCCCCATGGTGAACATGCTCAATCCGGAGATGATTGTCGTCGGCGGGAAGCTCGCCCAGAGTTTCCCCGGCATCGGCGAGGTTCTCCAGCACAAGATTCACAGGGACCTGCTCGCGGCACCGGTCGAGGCGGTCCGGGTCCGCTCCGCGAGTCACGGTGAGCTTGCCGTAATCCTCGGTGCCTCCGGCCTGGTTCTGTACGAACTGTTCGAGCCTCTCCACGGATTTCCGGCGCGCTCCGCCCGGCGCCACGTAGCATCGAAATCGGTGGGGATCGACGCGGCTTAGTAAGACCCTCTTGACCGAGCCGCATTCTTCTTAGAGCATTTCCATTTTCACGAAGTAAACTTGCGCACCCGGAGAAGTCTTTTTCTCCGGTCGCAGCATGTGATCTTCAACCTCCCACGTTCCAGTCGAAGAGCCTGCACGATGCCAATGCCCGGCGAGACAACATTGCATTACCGTATTCTCGAAAAGCTCGGCGAGGGCGGGATGGGCGTGGTGTATCGTGCGATGGATACGAAGCTCAAGCGCGTGGTGGCGTTGAAGTTTCTGCCGTCGTCGCTGGGGGCCGGAGAGGAGGAGGTAAGCCGGTTCCTGCACGAAGCC
>JBGPYM010000365.1:0-2483 GCA_041493205.1 Bacteroidota bacterium | reverse complement strand
CATGGTGGTCAAAGGCGGCCGCTTCGGCGCCTTCCTGGGATGTTCCAATTACCCCACCTGTAAGAACACGAAACCGATTTCGATCGGCGTCAAATGCCCCAAATGCGTCCAGGGGGACGTCATCGAGCGGAAGACAAAACGGAAACGCGTGTTTTATGGCTGCTCGCGGTACCCCGATTGCGACTTCGCGTCGTGGGACAAACCCGTCGCGCAGTCATGCGATACCTGCGGCAACGCGTACATGGTGGTGAAGTACAACCAGAGCCGCGGCGAATTCCTCTTATGTCCGTCGTGCAAGGCGGAGGTGGAGAAGGTGGAGATTCAACAGGCTGCCGGCTGACGCGCCCGGCGCGCGCACCGGCCGCCCAGCGCGGTCCGGAACTCATGCAGACGCACATCACCGCATTCCTCCGGTACCTGGCGGCAGAGCGGAACTATTCCCCGCATACCATCGCCGCCTACGAAGACGACCTGCGGCAGTTGGACGAATTCCTGCACGCGACACCCGGACGGCCCGTGTCCGCGCAGGCAATCGACCGCACCGCCGTCCGCCGTTTTCTCGCATCGCTTCTTGCCCGGGGTTTCTCCCGCCCGAGCGTCGCACGCAAGCTCGCCTGCCTCAGATCATTTTTCCGATTCCTCAGGAAAACCGGCGTGATCACGACCGACCCCGTCGCCAATATCGTTTCCCCCAGGCTCGACAAACGCCTTCCCCGGTATCTCGACGAACAGTGCGTCGCCCGGCTGATGGAACAACCCGACCGGGGCACCCCCGAAGGAGCCCGCGATGCGGCGATCCTGGAAGTGCTCTACGGCACCGGGATCCGGCTCGGCGAGCTGCTCGGACTCAGGGGCACGGACGTCGATATGTACAACGGGACGATCAAAGTCACCGGCAAGGGGAGCAAGCAACGCATCGTGCCTTTCGGAAGCAAGGCGAAGTCCGCTCTCCGCGCCTATACCGCACTCCGGGCGACGCTCGCCGTCGCACAGCCGGTGCCCGACAATCTGTTCCTCACGGTGCGGGGCAAGCCGATGAACCCGAAAGGGGTCAATCTCCTGATGAACCGGTACATCGCGCGCGTGTCGGAAATCGAGAAGAAGAGTCCCCATGTCCTCCGCCATACGTTTGCGACCCATATGCTCGACCGGGGAGCGGATCTGCGGGCGGTCAAGGAGCTCCTCGGCCATGAGAGTCTCTCAACGACGCAGATCTATACGCATGTCAGCGTGGACCGTCTGCGCAAGGTGTACGCCCAGGCACATCCGAAAGCAACCTGAACGCAGACCATGCTTACCAGAGGAGGGATGCCATGAACGTCAAATTCACCGCGCGTCGATTCCGTGCGCACCCGGATATCAGAGATCACGCCGTGGAGACCGTGAAGAAGCTCGACCGGTATTACGACGGCATCGTGCATGCCGACATCATCCTGAGTTTTGAACGCGCCTCCAAGAGCGTGAAAACCGCGGAAATCAACCTGCACGTCCATGGCGCAATCCTTTCGGCGCGTGAGAGATCCGAAGACTTCATAAAGTCCATCGACGCCACCGGGGAGAAGCTCGCCATGCAGCTGGCAAAATACAAAACAAAGCTTCGTGCGAAAGAGAAGGTGAAGCTCCGCGCGCTGAAGGAGCAGGAGTGACACGCGCATTGTCGCCTCCACACCCTCAGTCAACCCCCGGGAGGACCCATGAAGATTGACAAGACACGGGAGACCAGGAAGAAAAGCATCACCGTGGGGTTCCTGTACGAACAGACCAGCGAGCGCTTCAAGCTGCGGCAGCTCAACGGCGAAGCGGGGTTCGAGAATCACATCAAGGACAAAAACCTCCACCGGCCCGGTCTGGCGCTGGCGGGGTACGTGGAATTGTTCACGTACGACCGCGTGCAGATCATGGGGAACACCGAAATCCGTTACATGAATTCGCTCCATCCTGCGCAGCGGAACGCCGCGTTCACGTCGCTGCTCGAGTTCAAGATGCCGTGCGTGATCCTGACCAACGGCAATGTGATTGCGGAGGACCTTCTCCATGCGGCCGCGTCGCGCCACATCCCGGTGTTCGGGACGCCGTTCGAGACGACCAAGATCGCCTACTTCCTGGCTGATTTCCTCGACGACCAGTTTTCGCCGCAGGTCGTGCTCCACGGCTCGCTGGTGGATGTCTACGGCGTCGGCGTGCTCCTCGCGGGGCGGTCCGGCATCGGCAAGAGTGAGATCGCGCTCGATCTCATCGAACGCGGCCACCGCCTTGTGGCCGATGACGTGGTGATGGTCACGCGGAAGGGGGAAGGCATCCTGATGGGTGCCGGCACCGACCTCGTGAAGCACTTCATGGAGATCCGCGGCCTCGGACTCATTGACGTGCGGAGCATGTTCGGCATCCGTGCGATCAGGTACCAGAAACGCGTCGAGATCGTGATCGAGCTGGAGGAATGGAAGCCGGACCATGACTACACCCGGACCGGGCTGGATGATCAT
>JBGPYM010000049.1:0-14890 GCA_041493205.1 Bacteroidota bacterium | reverse complement strand
TGCTCGCGGACGTCGGACTGGTCGGGTTCCCGAACGCAGGGAAATCAACGCTTATCTCTGTCATTTCAGCCGCCCGTCCGAAAATCGCGGACTACCCGTTTACGACACTCGTGCCAAACCTGGGCATCGTGGGCGTCAGCATGGGAAAGAGCTTTGTCGTGGCGGATATTCCCGGGCTGATCGAGGGCGCGCACACGGGACGCGGGCTGGGAATCCAGTTCCTCCGCCACATCGAACGAACAAAAGTGCTCGTGATTCTCCTCGACGTGACGCGGGAAGATCTGAAAGCCGACTATGATGTCCTGCGCAATGAGCTTGGTTCGTTCAGCAAGTCCCTCCTGAAGAAACCGCTCCTGATTGCGCTGACGAAGATCGATACGGTTGACCGTGCCGGTCTCCGGACGCTCGCGAAGGTGCGATTCGGCCGGACGCCGGTGTTCCTCATTTCCGCGGTTGCGGGAACAGGCGTGAAGGAGCTTGTGGCTGCGATGTGGAAGAAGGTGGATACAGAATGACCCCCCTCACGCTGCGCCGGTCGCTGTTCACGACACTGATGCTTCTCTTCATCCTCGTGGTGGTGGTCTTGATCGCGCTCTCGATCGGCAGTGAGCGGGTATCCACGGCAAACGTCATTGGCGCGCTGCGGGGAGCGGACGGCGTACCGGACGGCGACCGGATGATCGTGATGGAGCTCCGGTTGCCGCGCGTGCTCCTCGCGGTGATTGTCGGGGCGGGCCTGTCGGTGGCCGGGCTGGTCTTCCAGGCCCTGCTGCGCAACCCGCTGGCGGAACCGTACATCCTGGGCATATCGAGCGGCGGCACGGTCGGGGCGTTGCTGGCAATCAGTCTCACCGCGGGTGCGGGCCTTTTCGTGATCCCTCTGGCGTCGTTCGCCGGTTCGGCATCGGTGATGCTTCTGGTCTACTCGCTCGCGCACCGCCGGGGACGGCTCGATCCATACACGCTTCTCCTTTCCGGAGTGATGATCGGCGCTTTTTTCAATGCCGCGGTTTTGTTGATCGTGGCGATTATCAACCAGGAGATGCGGAGCGCGTTCCTCTGGCTGATGGGGAATCTCAGCGCCGCAAACCCGGCGACGGTCTGGATCGTCGGTCCTCCGGTCGTTCTTGCTTCGGGAGTACTCCTCTGGTTCGCAAAGGGATTCAACCTCATCGCGACAGGCGAGGAGACCGCGCTCCAGCTGGGCGTCAATGTGCCGACGTTGAAGAAGGCATCGTATCTTCTCGCTTCGTTCATAACGGGTCTCGTGGTATCTGTCAGCGGGGTTGTCGGGTTTGTCGGCCTTATCATCCCCCACATCTGCCGGATGATATTCGGGCCCGATCACCGGCTCCTGGTTCCCGCATCGTTTCTTCTGGGCGCCATATTTCTGGTCGGCGCGGACCTGCTCGCCCGCACCGTCATCGCTCCGACAGAGGTACCTGTCGGGGCCGTCACCGCCGCCATTGGTGCGCCGGTGTTCGTTTATCTGCTAAAAAGAACCTGAACGTGGCCTGCAGCACACCCCCCGGCTTGCAGGAATGAACATTTACTGATATTATTGAGTCATTCCTCCGTCTCCATCCAGGGTGTATGAAGAAAAAAGGGAAGAGCGTCAAGAGTGAGGTTTCACGCCCACGATCTGCTCCGCTCCGGGGCCTTCCATCCGCAATTGATCTCATCAGCTATCTCATCGGCAGTGACAGGCTCCTTGACCTGCTGCTGAACAACGTCAGCGATTTGATTGTCGTCCTCGACCGGGACGGCAAGCGCATCTACAACAGTCCCTCCTACCGCACCGTCCTGGGAGACCCCGACACCCTTCGCGGCACATCCGCCTTTGGTGAAATCCATCCTGAAGACCGGGCCAATATTCAGAAGGTATTCCGCCAGACCATCAGAACGGGGAAAGGGCAGAAGGCGGAGTACCGGTTCCTGCTTCCTAAGGGAAGCGTCCGGCACATCGAGTCGCGGGGGCACATTATCCGTGATGCAAAGGGAGATATCAGGTACATCCTGGTCATCTCGCGCGACATCACCGCGCAGCAAGTGGCACGGAAGGAGTTGGATGAGTCGGAAGCGACGTTCCGGGGGCTGGTGGAGCACTCGCTTGTGGGCGTCTACATCCTGCAGGACGGCTACTTTTCGTACATCAACCCCCGGATCGTCGACATCATCGGGTACCAGCCGGAGGAGGTGGTCAACAAGATCCGCGTGACGGATATGGTGGTCGAGGCGGACCGGGAGCGCGTGGAACAAAACATCCGCCGCCGGATTGAAGGCGAGACGAAGAGCATCTGGTATTCGATTCAGGTCCGGCGCAAGGACGGCATGGTCATCGACATCGAGGTCTCGGGTGCACAGACGACCTACCGGGGGAAGCCGGCGATCATCGGCACATTGCTCGAGGTGACGGAACGGAAGCGGTCCGAGGCCCTCCAGCTCGCGCTCTACCGGATAACGGAGAAGGCCACCTCGGTCACGGACCTGGCGGAGTTTTACGCAGCACTCCATGCGATCCTGGGCGAGTTGATGTATGCGCAGAACTTCTACATCGCCCTGTATGACGAACAGACGAAAGATCTCTCCTTCCCGTACTTCGTCGACGAATTTGATCCGCCGCCGCCCCCTCAGAAGCTCGGACGGGGGCTGACGGAATACGTGGTCCGCACTGCGCGTCCGCTGCTGGCGACGCCGGAGGTATTCCAGCAGCTTATCGACCGCGGGGAGGTTGTGCTTCTCGGCGGCGCCTCGGTGGACTGGCTGGGAGTGCCGCTCCTCCGGGGAACGACCGCGTTCGGGGTCATCGTCGTGCAGAGCTATAAAGAATCGATCCGGTTCGGCGCGAAGGAGCAGGAAATCCTCACGTACATTTCCCGTCACATCGCAGTCGCGATCGACCGGAAGCGGACCGAAGCGGCGCTGCGGGAAAGCGAGGTCAAGCACCGGACGATCATCGCGGGGATGGCCGACGGAATCATTCTCCACGACGCGCGCGGTATGGTCACGAGCTTCAACCCCGGCGCGCTCCGCATCCTCGACCTTACGCCGGCGGAGATGAGCGGATGGCCCGCCACACGACGGGTGTTTGACCCCGTGCACGAAGACGGGAACACATTCGAGCTCGTGGAACACCCAGCCATGGTGACGCTCCGGACCGGCAATCCCTGTGCTGACGTCGTCATGGGTTTCAGGACCACCGGAGGGCACAGGCACTGGGTATCCATCAACAGCCAGCCGTTGCTCCGCGCAGGAGACGAACTACCGTATGCGGTGGTCGTGAGTCTGACCGACATCACGCGGCGCAAGGAGGCGGAGAACGCGCTCACAAGGAGCGAGCTGCGGTTCCGGTCGCTCGTCGAAGCGATCCCTGACTGGATCTGGGAGACTGACACCGAAGGGCGGTACACCTATGCGAGTCCCCGGCTCAAGGAGCTCCTCGGCTATGAGCCGGCGGAAGTGTTGGGCAAGCGCCCGCGTGATTTCATGCATCCCGCCGATGCACAGCGGTTCAGCAAGCAGATGATCGGCACATTTTCCCGCGGGGACGCATTCTCCGGAGTTCTGAACCGTCACATCCGGAAGGACGGCCGGGTCGTCATACTGGAAACGAGCGCCGAACCGATCATCGACGATCACGGCGCGTTACGGGGATACCGGGGCATCGACCGTGACGTCACAACGCGGAAAGAGGGAGAGGAAGAGCTGGCGCGGCTGAAGATGGCGGTGGAGCAGGCGGCGGAATCCATCCTCATCACCGAGCCGGACGGTACCATCGTGTATGTGAACCCGGCCTTTGAGCAGGTTTCGGGATTCCTGAAGAGCGAGGTGATCGGAAACAATCCCCGGATTCTGAAGAGCGGCATACACGACGACGGATTCTACTCTGCCATGTGGCAGAACCTCCAGCGGGGTGAGGTCTGGTCGGGACACATCACCAACCGCCGCAAGGACGGTTCGCTCGTGGAAGAACAGATGGTCATATCGCCGGTCCGGGACGCAGGCGGCAGAGTGGTGAATTACGTCGCCGTCAAGAGAGACATGACCCATGAGGTGGAAATCGAGCGCCGCCTCCGGCAGTCACAGAAAATGGAAAGCCTGGGTCAGCTTGCGGGAGGAATCGCCCACGACTTTAATAATGTCCTCGGAGTGATTCAGGGCGGACTTGCGCTTCTTAAGACGCGCCTTACCGACCCCGCCCTCGCGCGGTACGTCGACATCGGCGAATCGGCGGTCAACCGCGGCGCAGACGTCGCGAAACGACTCCTCACATTCTCACGGGAAGGGCAGGTTGCGCTGCGGCCGCTCGCACTCGCGGACGTTGTGGGGGAACTGACGAAAGTCCTCGAGCACAGCATCGAGCGGACGATTGACATTGTGACCGAGATCCCCCGGAACCTGCCGATCATCCAGGGCGACCCTGGGCAACTGTACCAGATGCTCCTCAACCTGTGCCTGAACGCCCGTGACGCGATCCTCGAATCGCAGCCCGTGGCAGGCACGGGCCGCATCACGATTTCCGCCAGGACGGTCGGCGGAGACATCGTGCGCCGGATATTCAAATCCGCCTCGGCGCCTTTGTACGTCTGCATTTCCATGTCCGACACGGGTATCGGGATGAAGGAAGACATCCGGAGCCGGGTGTTTGAGCCGTTCTTCACCACCAAGCCGACGGGCAAGGGGACTGGTCTCGGCCTGTCGGTCGTCTACGGCATCGTCCAGAGTCACAACGGCATGATCGATGTTGAGAGTGTGCCGCGCGGGGGAACCACCTTCCGCATTTATCTGCAGGCATACCCGGAGGAAACGGCCGTACGGATAGAGACGATCGCCCCCAAGGTATCGGGCGGGCAGGAGACGGTGCTCGTGGTGGAAGACGAGGAGGCCCTGCGCGGGCTGGTGTCAGAGCTGCTGCAATCGTACGGGTACAACGTGCTGCAGGCCGAAGACGGCATGGAAGGGCTTGCACTGTTCGACCGGCACCGCGGGACCATTGGTGCGGTTATTACCGACATGGGGCTCCCTCGCATGTCGGGGAAGGACATGTTCGCGCGGATCAGGGACATCGACCCTTCCGCGCGCGTTATCCTGGCAAGCGGGTATCTCGAGCCGGGGTTGAAATCCCGACTGTTCAACGCCGGGGCGAAGGCATTTATTCAGAAACCGTACAAGCCGCACGAAGTACTCCGGATCGTGCGCGAAGTCCTTGATGTTCAAGAACAGTAATGGTGGAGGGATTCAGCGATGAAACAGGACGATCGAAAGTCCGAGACTGAACGGCTGCTGCATCTCATCCTGGCGAACATCGACGATCTCATTGCGGTTCTCGATCTCGACGGCCGACGGCTGTACAACAGTCCGTCGTATGACGCCCTCTTTGGCGCCCGCGAGCGCATGCGCGGGACGGATTCGTTCGGAGAGATCCATCCTGAGGACAAAGACATGGTCCGGATGGTGTTTGAGGAGACCGTCAGGACTGGCGTAGGAAAAAGGATCGTCTACCGGTTCAAAATGCCAGACGGAACGATTCGCTTCATTGAATCGCAAGGGAACGTTATCCGGGACGCGGAAGGTAAATCCGACAAGGTGATCGTGGTAGGGCGCGATATCACCGAGCGGAGGCGCGCCGAGGAAGAGCAGTTCAGGCTCTATTCGGCTGTCGAGCAGACCGTGGAATCGATTGTCATCACCGACCTTTCCGCGAACATCCTGTACGTCAACCCGGCGTTTGAGCGGATCACGGGATACACCAAAGCCGAGGTTGTCGGGCAGAATACGCGTATCCTCAGGAGCGGCGCCCAGATGGACGACTTCTACAAGGGGATGTGGGCCACGCTGTTGCGCGGGGAGGTCTGGACGGGGCAGATCGTGAACAAGCGCAAGGACGGCACGATGTTCCAGGAGGAGATGGTGATTTCTCCTGTCCGCGACAGTACCGGGACGGTGGTCAATTATGTCGCGGTCAAGCGGGACGTGACGCGGGAGCGCAAAATCGAGGACCAGCTCCGGCAAACACAAAAGATGGAGAGTCTCCGGCAGCTCGCAGGAGGGATGGCGCACGATTTCAACAACATCGTCAACGTGATCCTCGGGGCATTTGCTCTTCTGAAACCGCGCGTTGCAACCGACGAGATGCTGGCGAAGTACATCGAGCTTGGAGAAGCGGCGGTCAAGCGCGGCGTCGACGTCGCGCGCAGGCTCGCAACGTTTGCGCAGATTGACAGTGCGCAGCAGATCCCGCTCTCCGTCGGGACCATCATCCGGGACGTCCAGGAGGCCTTGAAAAGCAGCATCGAGCGGACGATGAAGGTGGAGACGGACATCGGCCCCGACGTTCCGCTCACCCAGGCAAACCAGGGGCAGCTCTACCAGAGTCTTTTGACCCTCTGTCTGAACGCGCGCGACGCGATGGTGATCGCCCGGGTACCCGAGGGGGTTATTCGCATCACCGCCGGCGCTTCGGATGGGAGAGTGGTCCATGCGATGTTTCCCGAGGCGACGGCCCGGAAGTACGTCACCATCACGGTCAGCGACAACGGGATCGGGATGACCGAAGAGATGCGACAGCGGATCTTCGAGCCCTTTATTACCACGGAAGCTCCTGAAGGAGGACACGGACTCGGGCTTGCCATGGTTTATGGCGTGGTGACGGGACACAGGGGATTTATCAGCGTGGAAACCGAGGTGGGCCGCGGCACGAAGTTCACGGTACATCTCCCCGCCGTCCACATAGAGACCGGGGAGTCGGAAGCCGGACCTCCGGTGGAAGCGTCCGGCGGAAGCGAGACGATACTCATCGTGGAGGATGAAGAGGCGCTTCTTTTGCTCCTGCAGGAAGTCCTCCGGGGAAAGGGGTACACCGTACTCGCGGCGTCGGACGGCGTGCAGGGGCTGGAGATCTATGCTCAGCACAGGGACGAAATCGATGCTGTCATTACGGACATGGGATTGCCGAGACAATCCGGTTATGACATGTTCGTAAAGATCCGTGAGCTCAATCCCGTGGCAAAGGTCATTCTCGCGAGCGGATATCTAAATCCTGCGCTCAAGTCGAAGCTGTTCGTCGCCGGTGCAAAAGCATTCATCCCGAAGCCGTTTCAGACCGGGGATGTGCTGCGCAAACTGCGCGAGGTTCTCGACCTTCAGCCCTGATGCCGGCGCCTTGCCTTCTGCCTTCAATTTGCGTAGATTCAGATGTACTTTTGCCGCAGGTCAGGCAAGTGGACTGCGGCCTGTGGTGATGGGCTTTCATTCGGCGTACCGAGCGTTCCATGCAGGAAATCACCGTTGACAGCATCTCGTTTGGTTACGACCCGGCTTTACCGGTCGTGCGGGATGTGTCGCTCACGGTGCAGAAAGGCGAGTTCCTGACGCTCGTCGGCCCGAACGGATCGGGCAAGACCACTCTCCTCCGTCTCCTCGACAGAATCTACATTCCCCAGAAGGGTTCGATCCATCTCGCCGGCCAGCCGCTCGCTAAGCTCCCCCGTGCGGCGATAGCCCGGCGGATTGCATTTGTTCCGCAGGACAACAGCGTTCAGTTCCCGTTTACCGTCGAGGAAATCGTCCTCATGGGCCGCTCACCGCACACGCGGGGGCTCGCATTTGAGAACACGCACGACCGCGCCGTCGCACACTCCATGATGGCATTGACCGATATCGGGCATCTGGCGAGCCAGGCGGTCACGAACCTCTCGGGCGGCGAGCGCCAGCGGGTTTTCATCGCGCGCGCCCTGGCGCAGGAGCCGGAAATCATCCTGCTGGACGAGCCGAATGCGCATCTTGATATCGCGCACCAGATTGATGTCTTCAGCATCATCAGGAAACTCAACACGGAATCGGGGTTGACAGTTGTTTCAGTCTCACACGATCTGAATCTGGCTGCGGCATACAGCGATCGGCTCGCCATGATGCTCTGCGGCACGATCGCCGCAATCGGGACGCCGGCGGAAGTACTCACCGCTGACCGGATCCACGAGGTGTTCCGCACGCCCGTCATCGTAGATTCACATCCGACCCGGCACACACCCCGCGTCTCACTCCCCGGATGACTGTGAACCAATCAGCGTCGTTGCCCAGGAGGCATGGTAGTACGTGAGAAGACGGATCATCAGAGAGAAAGTTGTTCAGGCGCTCTATGCGTACGAGATCGGGGGCGACTCCGTCGATCACGTCGTCGAGACGATACTCCCCGCGCTGAAATCCAACGCCCCGGCGCACGAGTTCGCCAAGCGGCTTGTCGTGCAGACCATCACGCACACGGCCGACATTGACCTGGTCATCAGGGCGAAGGTGACCAACTGGGATTTCAAGCGGATCGCGGTTTTGGACCGGTTGATCTTGCGGATGGCGATTTGCGAGCTGCTCTATTTCAAGGAGATCCCCCCGAAGGTATCGATGAACGAAGCGATCGAGCTGGCCAAACTCTTCAGCACCCAGCGGAGTGGGCAATTTGTCAACGGCGTGCTTGACGCCGTGCTTGCCGACATGAGAGCCGCCGGCGAGCTTGCGAAAGCCGGCCGTGGTTTGTACGACGGGGACAGCGGCGCTCGCGCACTTCGGGCGCGCACGAAGAAAGCCACCTGACCCGGACATGCCCCTCCCCCCTTCCTTCCCCGTTCCCTTCCGGCACGCACATCCGCCGCCGGGGCCGGGGGAGACCGCACCAACACCACTCCCCTCCCGCGGCAAGATACTTGCATGGACCTTTTTTGATTTTGCGAACACCGCGTTTTCGGTTATTATCGTTACCGTTATTTATTCCCGCTATTTCACGCACCATGTAGCGGAAGGGAAACGCTGGCTCTGGGGGCTTTCGGTAAGCCTGTCCATGATTTTTGCTGCGGCCCTCTCACCCCCGCTGGGTGCGATCGCGGACTATTCGCGGAGCCGGAAGCGGTTTCTGGGGCTCTTCACGGCCGCGTGTGTGGTTGCGACGGCGCTGATGTTTTTCGTGCAGGACGGGATGATCGTCACCGGGATGCTCCTGTTCATCGTCGCGAACATCGGGTTCGAGGGCGGCCTGGTATTCTACGACGCCTTCCTCCCCGGTATCACATCGAAGCACTCATACGGGCGGGTTTCCGGGTACGGATTCGCGATGGGGTATCTCGGCTCGCTGGCGGTGCTGCTCATCGTCAATTTCATGCTCCCGGATCCTGCTTCGCCCGATTACCTGCTGTTCGTCCGGCTCTCCTTCGTCGTTGCGGCCGCATTTTTCCTTCTCTTTTCGCTTCCGATATTCATTTTTGTACACGAGCCGCCGCTCACCGGAGTCCCGCCGCCTTCACTGATTCGCGCGGGATTTGCGCGGGCGGCTGAGACATTTCGCGCACTGTTTGTGCGGAGAGAGTACCCGTCGATCGCGAGGTTCCTGATAGCGTTCTTCATTTATAACGACGGCATACTGACCGTGATCGCGTTTGCCGCGATATTTGCGGAACAGACGTTGAAGATGAACGACGCGGCCATCATACTGTTTTTCGCCATTGTCCAGACCACCGCCGTTGGCGGCTCGTTGGTATTTGGCATCGTGACCGACAAGATCGGTCCGAAAAAGACGATCTCTATAACGCTTGTACTCTGGACGGCGATTGCCATCGGTGCATATTTTGTTGACTCGGTGGCGGTGTTTTACGTGGTCGCCCTTGCGGCGGGGATTGCGATCGGATCGTCCCAGTCAGCCAGCCGGAGTTTCATGGCGCTCCTGACGCCAAGGACGCGGGAGGCGGAATTCTTCGGGTTTTACGACGGCCTGTGCGGCAAGGCCTCGGCCGTTGTTGGTCCGGCGATTTACGGAATAGTCTCAGACCTTGCCAATGATCGCGTCGCGGCGCTTGTTATCTCGGTTTTCTTCATTGCGGGCCTCGTTTTGCTCCAGGGAGTGGAAGAACCGGTGCGAGTCAAACCTGCGCATTGAGTTTCCGCCGCGCCGTGCGTACATTAATTAGATAGTAGCACCGGCGTCCCTGCCGGTGGCTCTTCGCCGGGGAAACCATCTCACTTGAGTACTTTGTCCAATCTGAAATTCACATTGGCCATTTTGATCTTCCTGTCCCCGGCCAAATCTTCACATGCATTCGCCGGCGACCCTCCGGAGAACCGGTATGTCAAAGTCGCCCTGGCGCTTGCTGATTCTTCACTCTCACCCGGCGGCCATGGCGACATACTCATCACACTCACTCCGGCAGACGGGATTTACATCAATGCCGAGCCGACGCCGGAGTTCTCGATCGATTCAGGCGGCGTGGCGATAACTGTGGGGAAGGTGCAGATGAAGACCGATCGCGACGCAAAGGTGGCACCCGGAAAACCGATGGTCCAGGAGTTTGCAATCGCGCCAAAAACGCTCCCCGGCGTGCACTCGGTCATGGGAACTTTCACATACTACTATTGTTCCGACAGTGAGGGCTGGTGCATGCGATACCGGCAGGCCGTTGCGCTGACCGTGATCGTAAAGAACTGAACTACATGCCAGTGTACTTCATATCCGACGTCCACCTTGGTCTCGGGGGACGGGAAGAGGAAAAGCAAAAAGAGACCCGGCTGCTCGGCTTCCTCCGCCACATACTCCCGACCACCGAGCAACTGTTTATCGTCGGGGACCTGTTCGATTTCTGGCTCGACTACTCCACCGTCATCCCCCGCGGTTTTCACAGGACACTGGCAGCCCTGCAGGAATTCACCGACAGCGGCAGGCAGGTGCATTACCTTGTCGGGAACCACGACTGCTGGATGGGAGACTTCTTTGAGACCGAGATCGGCGCGAAGATCTACCTTGATGCGTTTGAGGTCCAGCTGCAGGGGAAAAGGGTGTATATCCATCATGGCGACGGACTGGCGGAGAACGACATCGGGTACCGGCTCATCAAGCCGGTGCTCCGGAACCGGTTCGCTCTCTACTTCTACCGGTGGCTTCACCCGGATATCGGCGTGCGGATAGCGCGCGGAACATCCCGGTCGAGCAGGGAGTATACAACTAGTAAGCACTATGGTGAAGAAAAGGGAATGGTCCTCTTCGCCGAGAAGATGATCGGGAAGGGCGTCGATTACGTCATCATGGGGCATCACCACCGGCCGTCGCAGGTGTCCCTGAACGGAGGCATGTACATCAACCTGGGTGACTGGATCACGTCGTACACCTATGGACAGATGGAAAACGGATTGATCGAACTGAAGACCTGGAACGGATAGGAGGAGACCAATGGCGGACGAGCCGCACGAAGGGGAGATTTCGCCGGAAGAGCTGGACCGGTACTTCAACGACCCCAATTTCCGGAAGCAGAAGAGCAAACAGAAATTCCATTTAAACGTGTCGCCCCGGGTGCAGATCATGCTCGGAGCGGGCGTGGTCGTTCTTGGTCTGATGATCTGGTACTGGACGTACCTTGTCGGCGGGCTCCCCTCGCTGGAACGGATTGAAAATCCAAAGCCCGAACTGGCGACGAAGGTGTTCTCCACGGACGGGGAAGTGCTGGACCAGTTCTTCATCAAGAATCGTTCCCACCTCTCGCTCGCGGACATCCCGAAGCCCGTCGTCGAGGCGCTGATCGCCACAGAGGACAAGGATTTCTATCATCACTGGGGTGTGGATCTGATCCGCTTCGGAAAGGCCATGGTCAAGAACGTGTTCGCGCTCCGTCTTAAGGAAGGCGCTAGCACGATCACGCAGCAGCTTTCGCGGAACCTCTATCTCGGCCACAGCGACAAAAACGTGTTTGATACGATCTCGCGAAAAATCCGCGAGTTCATGACGGCTGTGCAACTCGAGCAGACGTTCACCAAAGATGAAATCATCGAGTTTTACTTGAATGTCGTTTATTTCGGCCGCGGGGCGTACGGCATCGCATCGGCCTCACAGGCATATTTTGGGAAATCCCCTGCCGATCTTACATTGGGAGAAGTGGCAACGCTGATCGCCGTGCTGAAGGGACCCGGCTTCTACGATCCCACGGGGAAGCACCCCGAGCGCGCGATGAACCGCCGCATTACGGTGCTCTCCCAGATGCTCAAGTACGGCTACATCACGGACCAGCAGGCAGAAGAGGCAAAGGCCGAGGTGATACAGCCGCGCGCGGCGGACGATCTGGCTCCCGCGGGGTTGGCACCACATTTTGTGGAGTACATCCGCAAGCAGCTGATGGACAAAGCGGAGAAGTACGGCTTCGACATCTACCGGGACGGCATCTCGGTCTACACGACCCTGGACAGCCGGATGCAGCGTCACGCAAACAGGGCCGTCGAGGAGCACCTCGCAGAATACCAGAAACTGTTTGACGGTGAATGGGACTGGGGAACGGATCGGGATTTGCTGGTCCGGGTGATTGACTTTGCAATCAAGACCTCGCCGCAATACCGTCGGGCCACGACCGCCTTCGCGCGCGACAGCGTCTACAATGCGCTTCGGGGGAACAGGGCCTGGGCCGATTCCATGAGGCACGTCGCGCAGACGATCGAAACGGGGTTCGTCGCGATTGATCCGAGGACCGGCGGCATACTTGCGATGGTGGGGGGCACGAACTTCAAGAATTTCAAATACGGCCTGAATCACGTCACGCAGATCCGGCGGCAGGTGGGATCGGCCTTCAAGCCGTTCGTGTACACCGTCGCGATTGACAACGGTTATCCCCCCTGTTTCGAACTGCTCAACCAGCCCGTGACCATCATGCTGGCGGACGGGAAGCAATGGAGGCCGTCGAATTCCGACGGAGAGTTCGGGGGGAAGGCATCGATCCGCGAGGCGATCAAGCACTCGATCAACCTTGTGGCGGTCCGCGCGATCATGGATATAGCGCCGGTGAACCAGGTCATCGATTACGCACACCGGATGGGGATCACTTCACCGCTGCCGCCGTACGAGTCGCTGGCACTGGGCTCGGGCGACATCTCACCTCTGGAAATGGCATCTGCCTTCGGGGTATTCCCAAATCACGGAGTGTACGTTGAGCCGATTTCCATCCTCAAGATCGAAGACAAGGACGGCAACACGATCGAGGAGAATTCTCCGATGCAGCGCGAGGTGCTCAGCGAAGAGACCGCGTTTATTATGACATCGATGCTGCAGGGGGTAGTAAACGGCGGGACGGGAAGTCACGTGAGGGACTTTTTCCAGCTCCCGGCGGCCGGCAAGACCGGAACGACGACCGAATTCGCGGACGCATGGTTTGTGGGCTACACGCCGCAGATCAGCGCGGCGGTCTGGGTGGGGTTCGACAACAAGAGCGTCCACTTCAAAACATGGGACGGACAAGGCGGGCGGGCGGCTGCTCCGATCTGGGGGCGCTTCATGAAATACGTGTATGACGACCCGGGGATTGCGATGCCGCTGGAGTACTTTGAAAAGCCGGCGAAGGTGTACGAGGACACGATCTGCACTGAGACCAAGAAGCTTGCGACGGAGTACTGTCCGAACAAGTCGATGGAGTATTTTACGGAGAAGACGAGGCCGGGGAAGTGCAACAAGCACACCACATCAAAGTGGCGTGAAGGTGAAGAAGGAATGGGAACGATCAGCTTCTAATCGACTCTCAGTTCTCTGTCAAAGATATCGCTCGAGTCTCCGCTTTCGGGGAGGAATTCCTTTTCAACGGGCTTCTTTTTCCCCATGATGATGAGTGGGATTGCTGCCAGTGCCACCAGTGCTGCCACCTTCCAAAAATTACTCATGAAGTCCCACGTGGAGTTACGACCGTGAGCCTCAACTGCTGGATGAACTATACAAAACAGTCGGTTGCGGCGCCGTGATTTACAGCACATTTCCGGCTTGCTTCCAAGTCCGGGAGGGAGTACATTATCTGGTAGTAAGCGAGGTTTGCGGTATGCAGCAGCAGACGGATGACAAATACTTCGAGGCGTATAAGGCGAAGGTATACGAGAAGTTAACGGAGGCGGATAAGACTGTTCTTCCTTCTTCGTGGTGGGAGACTGTCATTAAGCATTACTACAACAATGGTTACTCCGAGGAGCGCACGGTCCGGGCGATCCAGGAGACGATGAACAAGTAACCCCTCTCCTTTCTTCTGTTCCTCCCAGAGTTCCGCAAAACGCACGCCTGCAGCGGGGATGGCCGCACTACCACGTTTCTGTCTTTAGCACGGTTTCATCGCCTCCGAAGTGCTCCACGCTATACGGAGCGGGAGGAGCGCATGGTTCTGCGCGGTAGGTTTCGGTGAGTCGCCGGGATGGGCGGAACGTATTCAGGCTCAGGTAATAAGTGATGGTATCGCCGCCGTCGACAGGTTTTTCCCTGTAGAGGGCAATCCCATCGAGAAACTCCGCTGCCTGGAGAGTATCCAGGAAGTCCTGCGCCAGATCCCCAACGCGGACGCTCGCTTCAGCGCGCTGAAACGAGATTTTGTACCAGGGCATTGCTTTCCTCATGTAAAACTATTCACCGGGTGAGACCAGTTGGACGTGCCGGATGAGCGTGAAGGGGAAGCTCATGGGCGTTGGAGCGAATGAACGTTGTATGAATATACTTCGTCCACGTGACGAACAATGTGATACGCAGCAAAACGCAAAAAATCACCGGAGTTTCACCAACGGTTCCGGTGATCGTTTTGATTCTGAGACAGCAATTCCGTAAATTACAATTGGAGACTGCGACCAATCGTAGTTTCTTTTTGCCCGGATGGCGAAATTGGCAGACGCGCTAGCTTCAGGAGCTAGTGGCCGTGAGGTCGTGCAGGTTCAAGTCCTGTTCCGGGCACTTTTAAGTTCAGCTTCTATCATCACTTACGATTGACGCCTTTCCCTCGAGTAGTTTCTCCTCTGCCCTCCCGCTTTTTGTAACCATTTTGTAACCATTCCTCCCGAGTAATTCAAAGCTCTGCATCGCGGCGCGCAGCAGTCTGGTATCAGCTTTTGCGTAGATGAGAGTCGTCTTGATATC
>JBGPYM010000341.1:0-2833 GCA_041493205.1 Bacteroidota bacterium | reverse complement strand
GTAGCTCAGCTGGGAGAGCGCGTGAATGGCATTCACGAGGTCAGGGGTTCGATCCCCCTCAGCTCCACAACCGATTGACTATAGTCAATCTTATTCAGAACCTGTTCCTTGTGATGAAACTCCTGATCTCGTATCTGCGCCGGTACTGGCGGCTGGTCACGCTCGCGCTTTTTCTGGCGACCGTGAATCAGGTGTTTTCCCTCCTTGATCCCCTCATCTTCCGCCACGTCATCGACCAGTATGCGACCCGATTTCGCGATTATACGACGGAAGAGTTTTTCCGCGGCGTAAGCCTGCTCCTCGCGGCCGCCGTCGGTGTCGCCTTCGTCTCCCGTGTTGCCAAGAACTTCCAGGATTACTTCATCAACGTCATCACCCAACGGCTGGGCGCCCAGCTCTATTCCGACGGGCTGCGTCATTCGCTGGAGCTCCCGTACGCAATGTTCGAGGACCAGCGCAGCGGTGAGACGCTCGGCAAGTTGCAGAAGGTCCGGATGGATGTCGAACGGCTGGTGTCGACGTCCATCAACGTCCTCTTTACCACCCTCGTGGGTGTTGTCTTCGTCACCGTCTACGCGTTTACGGTTCACTGGTTGATCGCACCTGTCTATTTTGCCACGGTGCCCCTGCTCGGCATTCTGAGCAGCGTCCTCAGCAAGAAAATCAAGACAATTCAGAAGGTGATCGTTGCGGAAACGACCGCCCTCGCGGGTGCGACGACCGAGTCCCTTCGCAATATCGAGCTGGTTAAGAGCCTCGGCCTGGCGAATCAGGAAATCGAGCGCCTGAATGCCACCACGGGGAAAATCCTGAAGCTCGAGCTGAAGAAAGTCCGGTACCTCAGAAGCCTCAGCTTCATCCAGGGGACTTCCGTGAATTTTCTCCGCACGAGCATCCTCTTCCTCATGCTCTATTTGATCTTTGCACAGCAGATTACCGTCGGGCAGTTTTTCTCGCTCTTCATTTACTCGTTCTTCATCTTCGGGCCGCTCCAGGAGCTGGGTAATATCATCAACATCTACAGGGAAACCGAGGTGTCGCTCAAGAATTTCCAGGACATCCTCAATACGCCTGTGGAGACCCGCCCCGTGGCACCCGTCCGCATAGGCCCCCTGGAACGCCTTGATTTTGAGAATATCACGTTCCAGCACCAGACCGCCGGCGTGCCGGCCCTGATAGATATATCATTTTCTGCGCGCGCCGGGGAAACCATTGCGTTTGTGGGGCCGTCAGGAGCGGGGAAAACCACCCTCGTCAAACTGCTCGTAGGCCTCTACCGCCCGCAGACCGGGCGGATCCTCTATAACGGCGTGCCGGCCCTGGAAATCGACCTCGACCAGTTCCGCGAGCGGATCGGGTTTGTCACGCAGGATACGCAGCTCTTTGCCGGGACGATTCGCGACAATCTCCTGTTTGTGAATCCCCGCGCCACCGATGCGGAATGCCTTGATGTGCTGGAGAAGTCTGCCTGTCAGAGTCTCCTGGCGCGGGCCGAGAGGGGTCTCGATACCATGATCGGAGAGGGGGGCGTCAAAGTTTCAGGCGGCGAGAAGCAGCGCCTGTCCATAGCGCGTGCTCTTCTGCGGAAACCCACCCTCCTTGTGTTCGACGAAGCGACTTCATCGCTCGATTCCCTCACCGAGGACGAAATCAGCCAGACGATCAGGGATGTTTCGCTGAAACAGGATCACGTCACTATCCTGATCGCACACCGGCTCTCGACCATCATGCACGCCGACACGATCCACGTTCTCGAAAAAGGGAAGATCGTGGAATCGGGAGCACATGCGAAGCTGATTGAGCTTAAGGGCCTTTATTATGCGATGTGGCGTCAGCAAATCGGAGAAGACCACAAACCGTCGTCCCGTGTTGCCCTGCTTGGGGCGCGTGCGATGGTTACCGGGAACTGATGCAGAGAGATGGCAATAACTTCTTTGTTTACAGCAGCATAGCCCTTGTTCTTTCGTTGTTCTTCGATGCCCGTCCTCCGACCGCTGACCCTCTCCAAATCCTCATGACCGACAAGCACCACGGCGGGAAGCCGAACAGACTCATCCACGAGAAAAGCCCGTATCTCCTCCAGCATGCCTACAATCCCGTCGATTGGTACCCCTGGGGCGAAGAGGCATTTGCGAGGGCGCGTGCGGAGAACAAAGCTGTGTTCCTCTCCATCGGGTATTCGACCTGCCACTGGTGCCACGTGATGGAGAGGGAATCCTTTGAGAATGACTCCATCGCCGCCCTGCTCAACGAGTTCTTCATCCCCATTAAAGTGGACAGGGAGGAGCGTCCGGATGTCGATCGCGTTTACATGACGGCCCTGCAGGCCATGGGTCAGAATGGTGGATGGCCCATGTCGATGTTTCTCACGCCTGACAGGCGCCCCTTCTACGGCGGAACGTACTTCCCCCCCGATTCCCGGTATGGACGAGCCGGATTCCCCGACGTGCTCCGGAAGGTTCACGACATTTGGATGCAGGAGCATGACAGGGTCGAGGAGTCGGCCGCAGGGATTTCCGTTTTCCTGCACGACATCGAGCGCGGAGGAGCGCGCGCCGAAACCGTGCGCGAAAGTGTCATGACCCGGTGTTACGATCAGATTGCGGGGACCTACGACGAAGCACGCGGAGGGTTTGGGAGCGGCCCGAAATTCCCACGGCCGGTCGTCTTCAACTTCCTGCTGCGACACTATGATGCCACCGGTATTCCTGAATCCCGTGCAATGGTACTCCACACGCTGCGGGCCATGGCGGCGGGGGGAATGTATGACCAGGTCGGAGGGGGATTTCACCGGTACGCGGTCGACGCTGAATGGCGCGTGCCACACTTCGAG
>JBGPYM010000216.1:0-5439 GCA_041493205.1 Bacteroidota bacterium | reverse complement strand
CGCGGGATGAGGAACCTCCTTGCCGTGTCCCTTCTGCAGCAGGAATCCGCCAGCGAGCGCCTGAAGGGGGTCAGCTGGAGTGCGCAGGCCGAGGGAGGGGATCCTGATATCAGTGCCGCGCTCTTCAATACGATGAACCACGATCGGAATGTCAACGTGCGCTTAGCGGCGTTGAACGCACTCTCCCGCGACATGGACAATCCTGCGGTACAACACGAGATCATCCGGTCATTCCCAGGGCAGTCATCTCCCCTGATGCAGCTTGCCCTTGTGAACCTGCTCGTCCAGATCAATACTCCTGAATCGCGGGAGGTCCTGGAGCAGGCACTGCAAAGACCCCATCTCCAGCCGGATGTTCAGAAGCGGATCAAACAGAGCATTCAATTATTCCTCTGAGAGAAGGAGATTGTGAGCATGAAAACGATCCTGCTGACCCTGCCGGTGCTCCTCCTTGCGGGAAGGGAGCCCGGGCCATTTGACCGTTCGGAAAAAGAAGAGATCCGGAAAATCCTCCACTTCAGCGGGGAAAGTTCATCCAGGCAGATTGTCGTCGACAATATCAACGGATCGATCGACGTCGTCGGGTACGACGGAAACGAAGTACAGCTTGTTGCACACCGCACATCGTACGGGATCTCGACGGAAGACCTGAGGAAATCAAAAGAGAAAATCACGCTGGACATAAAGGAAGAACCGGGGAAACTGATTCTCTACGTCAACACGCCGTGGCGCTGCGAAGATCATGCTGATGGGTACCGGCAACGGAGCGAATGCGGGTATGACGCCGATTTTGATTTTGAACTCAAAGTCCCGTCGAAAACCGATTTCTCCCTCCGTACTGTCAACAAAGGAACCATCACGGTCGCGAATATGAACGGCGCGTTTGAGGTGAGCAATGTCAATGGAGGCATCGATATGTCGGGGGTATCAGGGGACGGGCTGGTCACAACGGTCAACGGCGAGGTTGCGGTATCCTTCACCAGGAACCCTGCGTCCCGGTGTGGTTTCAGGACCGTCAACGGATCCATTGAGGTGCAATTCCCCGAGGAACTCTCAGCAGACCTCAAGCTCAAGACATTCAATGGCGAGGTGTACAGTGATTTCGATGTCACGGGCCTGCCGCGGAAGGCAAACAAGCTCGAGCGCATCGGTCGGCGGACGGTGTACCGGGGCGACGAATTCTTCGAGGTCCGGGCCGGGAGCGGTGGACCCGCAATGCTGTTTGACACACTGAATGGCGACATTCGCATCCTCAAAACTCACAAATAGAATCGGGATATGACCATGACACCCAGAACACTCCAGCGATGTCTGACCGGGCTCGCACTCATAATGTCCAGCATCGCAGTCAGCCAGCCGTCGGTCGAGAAAATACCGATCCCACTTTCCGATCCGAACCGCCCGGTCTTCCTCAAGGTGGGTCTCCTCTCCGGCGGGATCGTGGTCAAGGGAACCACAGGCAAAGAAGTCGTGGTCGAAGCAAAGATGCCCCCGGAAGAAGAAGATCATGACAGGGACAAGAAGGGGGGGACGCTGAGGCTGATACCCAACACGAGCCTCGGGTTGACTGTGGAGGAGGAAGACAATACCGTCACCATCAGCACCGGTCTCCGCGGGGTTTCGCGCCGGATCGATCTACTCATCCAGGTCCCCAATGCCTGTTCCATGAAGCTCAGCACGGTTAACGAGGGGGATATCGAAGTCGAGAACGTGAGCGGTGACCTTGAAATAAACAACACCAATGGTTCGATCACGCTGAAGCAGATCGCCGGATCGGCAGTAGCGCAAACGTTGAACGGCGAGGTGCATGTTGTGTTTACGCGCGTGAATGCCGACAAGGCGATGTCCTTCAGTTCGATGAACGGTGACATTGACGTGACGTTTCCCGCCGCGCTGAAAGCCTCGCTGCAGTTGAAATCAGAACAGGGGGATATCTTTACTGATTTTGACATGCAGCTCGATAAGACCCCGACCCGCGTCGACAAGAATGAGAAAGGGAAAGGGAAATTCCGGGTGACGGTTGAAAAGGTCATGCGGGGGACCGTCAACGGCGGCGGGCAGGAGATTCAATTCACGAACTTTAACGGCGACATTTTTATACGAAAGGGAAATTGACGCCCATCGCTTGATTTTGGCGCGCATTTTCCATTTGTTCACACTATGAAGACGCACCCGATCGTGTGGGCCGGCATTGGTGTTCTCGCGGTCGCCCTGATCGTACTCCTTCCGGTGACATTGTCGCTGCGCCGCGAGACCGGCGCGATGCGTGTCGAGCTTACGGGCATGCGCGATTCGCTTATGCTGCTGCATCGCGTGGCAGACTCCCTGAAGCAACAACAGCCCGGTCTGGGGGAGTATATGTCCACGATGCAGCTCCATGCGGCGAAGCTCTGGTGTGCGGCCAGGGAGGCAAACTGGAAACTCGCCGGCTATGAACTTGACGAGCTCGATGAAACCATGGGCGCCGCCGAGGGGCTCCACGCCCGGAAAGACAGCGTGGACGTCTCGTCCGTTCTGGAGAGCGTTCGCCGGACGCAGTTGCCCGTCATCGGTGCATCACTCAAAATGCGAAATGCCCGCGCGTTTGACGACGCCTACAGGCAGACACTCGCCGCCTGCAATGGCTGTCACCGGCCTGCGGGGTACGGATTTATCCGCATCATCATCCCGACCGGTGCGCCGGTGACGAACCAGCAGTGGCGCGAGTGAGACCCTCTTTTTCCGGCGCTGGCGCCCGCGCCGAAGGCAGTTCTCTCCCATCGCCTACCGTTCCCCTTACCTGACCGTGCAACACGCCGCAATTGTCATCATGACCTTGGTGTCCCTCGTGCTGTCCCAGGCTTCTCTCGAAGCGGGACAGGATTCAGGATACACAATCAGGCGCTATGACCTGCTGATCACACCGGACTTTTCTGCAAAGAGAATTACAGTGCGCGCTCTGGTTGATATTGACAATCCGGGCCACGACAGCGTGTTCGTATTCGGGCTGAACGACCGTTACGACTCGATGAGGGTTTCCGAGGGACATTCCGCCGCCACGGCGGAACGGGCGAACGGGTGGGTCACTGTCACCCTGAACAATCCAGCCACCAACATCCGCCTCGACTTCAGGCTCGAAGGGTCTCTCGGTCAGAGCAACGATGAAAAAAGGGAGATCGTGGCGGATAGCAGCCTGTTTCTCCTCTGGTCTGACCGGTTCTATCCGATCGACTTCCACCGCTGGGCAATTGTCAGAACGGAGCTTGTGGTTCCCGCCGGCTTTCGCGCAGTCGCCCCGGGAAGACTGACAGCAACAAGGTCCTCCGGCCGGAGTGTCACGTACGTGTTTGAAACATCACAACCGGCAGTGTCATTCTCTGTGCTCGCCGATGCCCGGTGGATTGCAACAGAAAGAAATGTGAACGGGATGCACCTGCACACCCTGCTGCACCCGGGGTCGCAGAAGTATGCCGAACAGATATTCCGGACTTCGGCAGAGATCCTAGGATTTTTCTCTGAGAACTTCCTCGCATATCCTTTTGACCAGTTCACGTTTGTGACGACAGTCGGCGTCTATGCCCGGCGAGCGTATCCGGGCTTTGTCGGCTATGAACCCGGGTACCTCGAGAAGGAGTTCACGTCGACGGGCCATGACGCGCATGAAACCTCCCTTCTCTGGTGGACGTACACAACCCATGGCCGGGGTCCGGGGAGCTTTCAGTGGACGGAAGGGTTCGGGGATTATGCCGAGCTTCTGTATGATGAGACGTTCGGAAAGCCGATCCCCCGGGTATTCGAGCGATTCCGGAAGGAATACCTGGCTCTCCCTCCGGAACAGGATCTCCCGTATGCAGATCTCCGGGGGAACACGCCTCAGAAATTCGTGCATGGGAAGTACCCATGGCTCATGCACATGATCCGCCACGTGGTTGGCGACAGTTTGTTCCGACGGGGAATGAAGCTCCTCTTCACGCGTTTTCAGCACACAACGTTCACCATGGACGAATTCATCGGGGCCCTGGAAGAAGGGTGCGGCCAATCGTTGCAATGGTGGAAGGAAGAATGGCTGGAGCGCAAGGGAGTCCCCATTATCGCGACTGAATATGAAATCAGGAAGACAGGGGAAGGATTCCGGGTCGCATGCACGATCGAACAACGCGGCAACCTCTATCACTTCCCGGTCGATATTGGTATCGTATCGCGCGGGGGGATGACATTGCATCGCGTGGAACTCACCGGGCACCGTCAGGTGTTTTCGTTTGATATGCAAGAAGAACCGGCAAAGGTTGTACTCGATCCGAAGGGATGGGTCCTGATGCAGGTGGTTCCGATAGTCCCCTGAGGCTTTCCGGGGAACAGGCAGTTGATCAGGATGAGGGGTGAAACCATGATTTCAACGCATCGGGTGATATTCGTGCTGTGTGCGCTGGCACTGTGCGGCCTCTCCGCCTGGGGCCCTCCTGCAGAGCAGGAGAGGCATGCGGGATACAACCAGAGCGGAAACCTCCCGCGCCCGGTAATTTTCGCTGAGGGGACGATTTCCACGGGGGACTATGAAACGCATCCCGCGTTCTCCCCGGGGGGAGACACACTCTTCTTCCTGAAATGTGCACCTGATTTCAGCACGTACACTATCTGCGTGTCGTATTTCAAGAACGGCCGGTGGAGCAGTCCCGAAGTCGCGTCGTTCTCGGGCACATACCAGGATGGAGATCCGTTTGTCACGGCAGACGGGAAGGAGGTCTATTTCGTTTCGAACCGGCCGCCGCATCCGGGAGATACGGCAAAACCCGACCTCGATATCTGGAAGACGGTACGGACAGACCACGGATGGGCCGAGCCGGTGCGATTGGATGCGCCCGTGAACAGCGATGGTGATGAGTATTATCCTACCATAGCGGACAATGGCACCTTATATTTCGGGTCCTCGCGGGCGGGTGGGAAGGGATCGTGTGACATATACAAATCTTTGCGGGTACAAGGACGTTATGCGGCGGTGGAGAATCTCGGTGATTCCATTAACACGGCCGAGAATGAGTATGAACCGTTCATAGCGCCCGACGAGAGTTACATGATTTACATGGCCGCCCATCCCAACCCGCTTGGGAACGCCGATCTCTATATGAGCTACAAGCTGAACGGCGTCTGGATAAAAGGAGCAAAGCTCCCATTTCCGTTCAGTTCGCCAGGAGTTGAATTTTCACCGAAAGTCACTCGCGACGGGAAGTACTTCTTCTTCGCAAGCACCCGGAATATCCACGACCCCATGACCGCGCGGCACGAGACAATGAAAGAACTGAACGGAAGAATTCAGGGAGCGGGGAATGGCCTGGGGGACATCTACCAGGTCGACTTCTCCGCGCTCCCTCTGCCACATCCCCGCTAAGCAGGGGAAACGCCGCCGGCAGCACCACGTTCGCTGCGGTTTGTAATTAACAAATCCCCGCCGTACTTTTCGCG
>JBGPYM010000019.1:0-21391 GCA_041493205.1 Bacteroidota bacterium | reverse complement strand
CTGCTTGGCGGCGGCGGAGTGGACGGGGCAATTCACCGTGCAGGCGGGCCGGCCATTCTTCAAGAGTGCAAAGCGATACGCGCGCGCCAGGGAGGATGCCCGGCGGGCGACGCCGTGATTACCGGCGGAGGGAACCTGAAGGCCCGGCATGTCATACACACTGTCGGACCCGTCTGGCACGGGGGGATACAGAACGAGGAAGAGATCCTGGCCCGTGCATACAGAAACAGTCTTCTCCTTGCAGCAGAGAACAACATCCGCACCATTGCCTTCCCTTCCATTTCCACCGGCGTGTATGGTTTTCCGATTGACCGGGCTTCGGAAATCGCGGTGTCGACCGTGAAGGAATTCGTTCGATCGCACCCGTCGATTGCGGAAATCCGTTTTGTGACTTTCAGCCGGAGCGATCACGACGTATACGCCCGCCTGTTTTCCTCACCGTGACCCTTCCCTTCGCTTTTCCTTGGTACAGACGCGTGATTTTCGTATCTTCACCTTGAAAAGATCACGCACGCCCGCATGAAACTCATTGAATCCACGCTGTTCCACCGGATCCTCCCCCCCGGGAAGCCTTCCGGCGAAATTCATCCCACGCTCCTCATGGTCCACGGCCGCGGGGCGGACGAGGAAGACCTGCTGGGCCTTTCGTCGTGGTACGATCCGCGGCTGATGATTCTGAGCGTGCGCGCGCCGTTTCAGTTTTCGGCCGGAGGCGGTTATACCTGGTACGACGTCGGGGAAGTCGGTGCACCGGAGCCGGCGATGTTCCGGTCGAGTTATGACAAGCTTGCGCAATTTGTGGATGACGCTCTGGCGCATTATCCGGTCGACCGGAAGAGGTTTTTTCTGCTTGGGTTCAGCATGGGGACGGTAATGTCGTACGCTCTCTCACTGACGAAACCGCAACTCTTCCGTGGCGTCCTTGCGCACAGCGGGTATGTCCCGGAGGGGACATCCTTGACGTTTCGCTGGCAGGATCTTGCGCACCTCAGTTATTTTATCGCACACGGAAGCATGGATCCGGTCATTCCCGTCGGGTTTGCGAGGCATGCGCATGAGCTGTTTGCCGCCTCGAATGCACCCGTCGTGTACAAGGAGTACCCGATGGGACATGAGATCAACGAAGAGAGTCTTGCCGATGCAACCGCCTTCCTCGGCGGCATCCTCGGATCAAAGGAGCGCTGACCGATTTGGGAACGAATGAAGTTCTGCTCTTCGTCCTTTTCAATATCTTCATCCTGACCCTCTTGGCGCTTGATCTCGGCGTCTTCCACCGGAAGGCGCACACCGTGACGATCAGGGAGGCCGCGCTCTGGAGCATCGTGTGGATTGTGCTTGCGTTTCTGTTCAACGCGGGAATTTTTTATTTTTCCGGACAGCAGGCAGGGCTCGAATTCCTCGCCGGCTACCTGATCGAGCGGGCGCTCTCGATGGACAACATCTTCGTGTTCCTCATCATTTTCTCTTATTTCGGCGTCCCGTCCCATTACCAGCACAAAGTGCTATTCTGGGGCGTCCTCGGTGCGCTCATCATGCGATCGGTGTTTATCGCGCTGGGAGCGACGCTGATCGCACGGTTTGAGTGGATCCTCTACATTTTCGGGGTGATCCTCATAGTCAGCGGCTGGAAGATGATGATACAGAAGGATGTGGAGGTCCATCCCGACAAGAACATCTTCATACGGCTCGCGCGCAAACTGTTCCCGGTCGTTCCCGGATATGAGACGCCGCGGTTTTTTCTCCGCAAGGCGGGGAAGCTGTTCATCACACCCCTGTTTCTTGTACTTCTGACTGTCGAAACGACGGACGTTGTGTTTGCGGTGGATTCCATTCCGGCGGTCTTCGGGGTCACACGCGATCCGTTCATCATTTATTCTTCGAACGTCTTTGCGATTCTCGGGCTGCGCGCAATGTATTTTCTGCTCGCCGGCATGATGAATTCTTTCACCTATCTGAGCTACGGCCTGTCGCTCGTCCTGATATTCATCGGGGCGAAGATGCTCGCGGAGGGTTTCATTCATATCCCCATCGCGATTTCGCTCCTGGTGGTTGCAGCCATCCTGGCCATTTCCATTGCCGCTTCGATAGTGCGCAACCGGCGGCAGGCACGACGCACAGGGACTTCCTGACCGGTCGGGCGTATCTTTTGTCGCCCGTCCGGCGTATTATAGAAGTACACTCTTCAATTCTCCGGGGCCTGGTCCGCTTACCAAGGAACTTCACAATGCTCCGATCCTTCCTTCGCACAGCAACACTTCTCGTCCTGATGTCCTTCGCTGCGGTTGCCGCGGCTCAGAAGACCCGTGTTGATTCGCTGACCATTCTCGCAGATTCGATCTACGGCATCGGAAAGTACGAAGAGGCCTGCCGTTTCTACGAAGAGGCCCTCACGTTCAATGAGCATGCGCGCAACGCCCTGATCGGGCGCGGGAAGGCTCTCCTCGTCCTCGACCATTGGAGCGATGCGGAAGATTGCTTCACGAAAGTCCTTGCATCGGACACGGCCGATCTTGCCGCTCATTACTACGAAGGCATCGCGCTGCGTGAAACCGGAAAGACGAAAGCGTGGCTCCTGCGGAACATGGACTGGAATGAGGCGCGGGATCATTTCTTCTGGGTCATGCGGCGTGACTCGAGCTTCGGGGACGTTTTGTACGAATACGCCCGGCTGCTCGACTACCGGAAGGATTATCCACAGGCGATCGCCGCGGGGCACCAGCAGCTTGCCCTCCGTCCCGACCTTCCGTCCGTACGTGTCGGCCTTTTCCGGCTTTACCGGTCCTTCGTAATAAACGATCGTCAGAATGCGATCGGGTGGCTGCAGAAGGAAGCAACACCGATCGCTTTCTATTTTCTTGCGGAGGCCTTGCGGAGGGAGAACCGGATCGACGAAGCGGAGAAGCTGCTGAACGATCTCCTGGCCGGCAACGCGCTTCCCCTCACACAGGCGATGCATCTTTCGCTTGCCCGCATCAACGCGAAACGCGGAAACCTCGCGGGGGCCGAGTCCAGGTTCTGGACGGCGGTCAACGAGGTGTACACGCACCTTGGCGCCGACCTGATCTTCGAGGACCTGAAGTACCTCGTCACCGACCGTGAACTCGAGCTGTACAAGGGCCTCGATTCGCCCGCCAAGAAGATTCTGTTCTTCCGCGCATTCTGGGATTCCAGGAACCCGGCTGCGACCAGTCAGTCCAACGTGCGGATCGGGGAACATTACAGGCGACTTGTGTACGCCGAAGACAGTTTCGAGTACACAGGGTTCAGGACCGCGTTCAACAATCCCGACCGGTACAAGGAGCTCACGTTCCCAAAGTCGTACTCCCTGAACGAGGAATTCAACGACGAGGGCTTGATTTACATCCGCCACGGCGAGCCCGGCCACTCCCAGCGGTCGATGCAATCGGCCGACCAGGCGGAATCGTGGCTGTACGACGCCACGGAGGAGACCCCGCGCCGGATATTTCATTTCCAAAAGAAGAACGCTTCCGGGAACAACTGGCGGCTGATTCCGTACCCGGAGGACGTCGCCATGCTGCAATCGCTTCTTACATGGGATTCGCGGTATCTCGATCTGCTCCGGGGCAATGCGTCGGCGGAAGCGCGCGTCAGGGACGAGCTCCGGGAGGAATCGCGCGAAACCGTTTCCCAGGCGCTTGCGACCGAAGAGCACAGCTGGAAGAAGGAAGTGACCACCTTCGAGTTCCCGTTCTCCATCGATGCATTCCGTGGACAGGGGTCCAAGGCGTTGATCGATATCAGCTACGCGGTTCCTCTTGCACGTTTTGCCGCAGGGAGCGCCGTGCCGGGCGATCCCCACAAAGCCGAGGTCGGCCTCTCGATCCGCCGGAGAGACGGGGAGATCGCGCTGGCGTCGCTCGACACCATCGTCATCCCTCCGGGCCGCAGCGAGAAAGATACGTATGCCAACCGGTACCGCTTTTTGATTCCTCCCGATACGTATGCGTTCGCAATGCATGTGCGACCACTCGAGGGGAATTCATTCGGCAACTGGAAGGCGCAGAAATTTATTCCACGGCCGACGCAGGATCTGGCATTGAGCGACATACAGTATCTACTCCCGTCGAACATCAAGAGCACGCTCGAGATCGAGGGGGTCAAGGTGGTGCCGAGTCCCTTCCGCGCCTATCCGGTCGATCGTCCGCTCTACACATACTTTCACGTGTACGATCTGGTCAAGGACGCGGACGGCAAGACGCTTTACCGGGTCCGGTATCTTCTGACGCCGGTGGATGAGGGGAAACCCCTCCCCGTCATTGACCCGGACGACGTGGGCGGAAAAACGTCGGTGATTCTGGAACGAACACGGGAAGGATCCGAGGATTCCGCGGCGGAGTTCGGCACGCTGGATATTTCAGAGGTCAGTCCGGGCCGGTACGTACTCACGGTGGTGGTCACCGACAGGAAGCGCGTGCAGACTGTCATGGCACAGAGAGAACTCGATGTTTTCGAGCCCTAGGGGCATGAAGATGAAAATCTGTTAATCCGCTTGACAAACAGGATGGCAGGCAGTATATTGATCCATGGTCGTCCCTTACGCCAAATTGCAGCGACCTTAAAAAATTGCTAAAAAGCTGTCGCAAGTTAAGGGCAACTTGCAGCGACAGAAAATAAACGCTAAAGCGCCAAAGTGAGACGCGTTCACGTACAAGAACCCTCGCCATTGGCGGGGGTTTCGTGTTTTCGCCCCTCCTGATCGGATTGGGAGGGGCGAAGTTAGAAGGGTTCACCCGCAGCGGGAACTGCGCATTGCAGAAGCCCGCGCGGCACAGTGGGATTTGCGCCGTATTGCAGCCACTCTAAAAAACTGCTAAAAAGGTCAAGCCTGTCGCCGCCATTTTAGCGTCAGGCTTTTTCGTTTTAGCGCGGGGATCATTCATCACAGAAGGGAAGGTCATCATGGGAACCAACGGAAAGAAACGCAATTACCGGTTCGAGACACTGCAGCTTCACGCAGGGCAGCATCCCGATCCCGTGACCGGCGCGCGCGCGCTGCCGATCTATCAAACCACGTCGTACCAGTTCAACAGTACCGAGCATGCCGCGAACCTGTTCGGTCTGAAGGAATTCGGGAACATCTACACGCGGATCATGAACCCCACGACGGCGGTCTTTGAAGAGCGGATCGCCGCACTGGAGGGGGGCGTGGCGGCGCTGGCGACCTCATCCGGCCAGGCCGCGCAATTTCTGACCATTGCCACCATTGCGGGGGCCGGGGACAATATCGTCTCGACAAGCTATCTGTATGGCGGGACGTACAATCAGTTCAAGGTGACATTTCCGCGGCTCGGAATCGGCGCGAAATTCGTCAAGGGTGATGCCCCTTCGGATTTTGAGCGCGCCATCGACGGAAAAACCAAGGCCCTCTATCTCGAAACGATCGGCAACCCGCGTCTGAACATTGCAGACATCGAGGCGATTGCGAAGGTAGCACATGCACATGACCTCCCCCTCATTGTGGACAACACATTCGGGGCGGCGGGGTATCTCTGCCGGCCGATCGAGTTCGGTGCAGACATCGTTGTGCATTCGGCGACCAAATGGATAGGCGGTCACGGCACGACCATCGGAGGGGTGATCGTCGATTCGGGCACATTCAACTGGGCGAACGGGAAGTTCCCGGTCTTCACGGAGCCGAGCCCGGGGTATCACGGTCTCAATTTCTGGGAGGCCTTTGGTGCAGGGAGCCCGCTGGGGAACATCGCGTTCATCATCCGCGCGCGCGTGGAAGGCCTGCGGGACCTCGGTCCCTGCCAGAGCCCGTTCAATTCGTTCCTGCTCACCCAGGGGCTTGAAACGCTTTCGCTCAGGATCGACCGGCACAATGAAAACGCCCTTGCGCTCGCACGGTGGCTGAAGCGCCATCCGCGCGTCGAGTGGGTCTGGTATCCCGGGCTGGAAGAGCATCCGTATCATGCGCTTGCGAAGAAGTACCTCCGGCCGGGTCACTTCGGAAGCATCGTGGTCTTCGGCGTCAAGGGAGGGCTGGACGCAGGAAGAGCGTTCATCGACAACGTGCATCTGTCGAGCCACGTTGCCAACGTCGGTGACGCAAAGACACTTGTCATCCATCCCGCCTCCACGACGCACGAGCAGCTCGGTCCGGCGGAGCAGGAAGAATCCGGCGTCACGCCCGGACTTGTCCGCGCATCGGTGGGGGTTGAGCACATTGATGACATCCTTGAGGATTTCGACATCGCGCTGACGGCTTCGGCAAAGACCGGCGTGACAGTGAAAGGATAGCACGTGCACACACGTTCATGGACACAGCGCCGCACCCCGTCACGGGAAGCGGCAGACTCCGCGGCGCGCCCCCTGCCGGGGCGCGTCGCGCTCGCGCTTGCCGGACCGACCGGACTGGTGGGGAGCGCGCTCCTTCGCGTACTGGAGGAAAAATCCGCATGGCTGCGAAGCGAGCACAACCTTGACCTTCAGATCGTCGGCGCGATCAACACGCGGCGGATGACCTGGGATGCCCGGGGAATCCGGGCGGGGGACCTGCACGAACATCTCGCCGCGGACGCACCCGCGCAGTGGAACGATTTCGCCGGGCGCGTGCTCGAACACCGGGGGTCCCCGCTCGTTTTTCTGGACTGTACCGCGAGCGAGTTCATTGCCCGGCAATACGTGCCGCTTCTCCGCTCCGACGTTGCGATCGTGACGCCGAATAAGATTGCCAACACGTTCGAGTATCCGTATTATGAAGAGCTCCGGCGGCTCGGCAGAAACGGCAGGACGCGCTACCTGTATGAAACGACGGTCGGTGCCGCCACCCCGATGCTGCGGGTCCTGGACGATCTGCGCCGTACCGGCGACCGGATTCAGCGGGTCGAGGGCGTGCTTTCCGGCACGCTTTCCTATGTCTTCAGCAGGCTCAACAGCGGCGGGCGGTTTTCGGAAGCGGTGCGGGAGGCGGTGCGCAACGGATTCACCGAACCGCATCCGGCGTCCGATCTCTCCGGTGAGGACGTCGCGCGCAAACTGCTGATCCTTGCACGCGAGGCAGGTTTCCGTCTCGAACGAAAGGATATTCAGGTGGAGGGGCTCGTTCCTGCCGAGTTGCGTGCAGTGACGGACCCGCGGGAGTACGTGGAGCGGCTCGCCGCCTTCGACGACACCTGGAGAGCGCGCACTGAGCTGGCCCTCGCCAGGGGAAACCGGCTGACGTATCTGGCGCGGTTTGACGGCACGTCTGCGACTGCGGGGCCGACGGACATCCCGGCCGAAAACCCGCTCGTGAACCTGCGCGCGTCGGAGAATGCGGTCCATTACTACACTGACCGCCACACGCCCCTGCCGCTCACCATACAGGGGATCGGCGCGGGGCCGGAGGTCACTGCGCGCGGCGTGCTCGCGGACGTCATCGAAATCGCCGTGCAGGAAACAGACTAAGAGCAGAGAAGATATAAAAGAGAAAAAAGAAGATAGAAGAGTGAAAAGAGAGGAAGACGACAGAAGCGAGGAGCGGGTTGGCGCAGGGCAGGAGAAGGCGGGGACGCGGAACGGGAAGGTGTACATTGCAGACCGGCCGTTCACGCTGGAGTCCGGCGCGGTCCTGCCATCGCTGGAGATCGCCTACACGACGCACGGTACGCTGAACAGCGACGGGACGAATGCCCTTATCGTGTGCCACGCACTGACGGGGAGCGCGCACGCGGGGGATGCAAAACTCCCGAGCGGCGAGACCATTCCGGGATGGTTCAACGGGGTCATCGGCCCGGGGAGAGGTCTCGACACCGACCGGTTTTTCGTCATTGCATCGAACATCCTCGGGAGCTGTTACGGAACGACCGGCCCGGCGAGCATCAATCCGTCCACCGGCCGCCCCTACCAGGTGGAATTCCCGCAGATGACGATCCGCGACATGGTCCGTGCGCAGAAGCTACTGATAGACCATCTGGGCGTGCAACGGATCGCGACGGTGATCGGGGGTTCGCTCGGCGGCATGCAGGCACTCGAATGGGCAGTGATGTACCCCGCAATGGTGGACTCGATCGTCCCGATCGCCAGCGCCGCGCAGCATTCGGCCTGGTGTATCGGCATCAGCGAAGCGCAGCGGCTTGCCATCATGAGCGATCCTGAGTGGCGGGGAGGGTATTATGCGGAACAACCGGCCCGCGGGCTGGCAATCGCCCGGAGCATCGCGATGATTTCATACCGGAGTCAGCCTTCGTTTGAACGTCGGTTCGGCCGGCTGGAAACCGCCGAAGGAGACGGCCACGAGCGGATCAGGCTTTTTCAAACGCTCCCCCTCACCTACGCTGTGGAATCGTATCTGCGTTACCAGGGTCAGAAGCTGGTGGACCGTTTCGACGCGAACACGTATATTTATCTCACGCGTGCGATGGACCGCCATAATGTCGGTGCAGGTCGGGGGTTGGTGCGCGACGTGCTGGGAAATCTCAAAGCGCGCGTGCTCTCCGTCGGCATCTCATCCGACATCCTCTACCCTCCCGCGGAGCAGCAGGAAATCGCCGCGGCGGTCCCGTCCGGCCAGTACGTTGAATTGCAGTCCATCCACGGCCATGATGCTTTCCTCATTGAATTCGACTGGCTGAACGCCCAGTTGCGGAGGTTTCTCGCGTGACGCAACACGTGATTTCGATAGGAGTCCGCAAGAAGATCGCGCTCGTCGCACACGACAACAAGAAGCGGGATTTGCTGGAATGGGCAAAATACAACCGCATCCTGCTGGCAAACCATGAGCTGTATGCCACAGGTACCACGGGGCGCATGGTGGAGGAACAACTGAAGATCCCCGTGACGAAGCTCCAGAGCGGACCGCTCGGCGGGGATCAGCAGGTCGGGGCGAAAATCGCCGAGGGATCGATCGACTTCCTCATCTTTTTCTGGGACCCGCTTGAGCCCGCCCCGCATGACCCCGATGTGAAGGCCCTGCTCAGGATTGCGGTGGTCTGGAACATACCCGTGGCGTGCGACCGCGCCTCGGCGGACTTCATGATCTCCTCTCCGCTGATGGGAACCGCGTATGACCGGCGCATCACCGATTACGAGCCCCACAGGGAGAGACTGGTTGGAAAGCAGATAAGAGAGAAGAGAGAATAGAGAAGAGAGGGAAAAAAAGGAAGACAGAGATAAGAACACAGAAAGCCCGCAGCGTGCCTCGCTGCGGGCTTTTTGTCACTCTTCTCTTCCTTCTCTATTCGTAGACCGTCGTGAGCTGTGGCGGCTTTGAGGCCGGCGTGCGGTTCGAGTCGATCTCCTGCGCATCGCGGACGGCCATCGCGGTGACGTTGACGATATCCGCCACTTCGTTGCCGGGGATGAGGAGATAGACGGGCTTGCGCATGCCGAGGAGTATCGGTCCCACCGTATCGGAGCCGCCGAGTTTCGTCAGCAGCTTCGTCGCGATGTTGGCCGACTGGAGGTCGGGGCAGATGAGCAGGTTGGCCCCGCCCTTCAGCGAGCTGAAGGGATAGAGCGTTTCCAGGATCTCCGGGACCACCGCGGTATCGGCCATCATTTCGCCGTCCACCATGAGGTCGGGCGCACGGCGTTTGACAAGCTCGGCGGCGCGGGCCATCTTCTGTGCCGACGGGTGCTGGGTGCTGCCGAAATTGCTGAACGACAGCATGGCGATCCGTGGTTCGATGTCGAAGCTGCGCACCTTCTCCGCCGCGAGGACGGTGATATCGGCAAGCTGCTCGGCCGTCGGCTCGAAATTGACGGTCGCGTCCGTGATAAACCGGACGTCGTTCTTGAACACCAGCATGTAGAGACCGGCGACGGTCGAGGTGCCGGGTTTCGATTTGATGATCTGCAGCGCGGGACGCATCGTTTCCGGATAGTGCTGTGTCAGTCCCGACACCAGGCCGTCCGCGTCGCCGTTATGGAGCATCATCATCCCGAACTCTACCGGCCGCCGCAGATGGTGGCGCGCCGTTGTCTGGGTGATTCCCTTCCGCTTCCGCAGTTCATAGAACTTGCTCGCGTACTCGTCGAACTTCGTGCTGTTCACCGGGTCCACGATTTCGATCCCGTCGAGGCTCAGGTCGAGCATTTTCGCCTTTTCGCGAATGAGATGTTCGTCGCCCAGTACGATCGGCGTGGCGATCTCCTCGTCCAGGATGATCTGGCTTGCCCTGAGGATCTTGTCCTCCGAGCCCTCGGGGAACACGATCCGTTTCGGCGCCTGTTGTGCCTGGTGAATGAAGACCCGCATCATCTGTTTTGAGCGTCCGAACCTGCTTTCCAACGCATCGCGGTAGGCATCGAGGTCTTCGATCTTCTGCCGCGCAACCCCGGTCGCCATTGCCGCTTTCGCGACCGCAGGTGCTTCCCAGAGGAGGACGCGGGGATCGAGCGGCTTGGGAATGATATAATTCCTGCCGAACCGGATGCGTTCTCCACCGTATGCCTTGATCACGGAGTCCGGCACGTCTTCCTTTGCCAGCGTTGCGAGCGCGTGTGAGGCTGCCAGTTTCATTTCGTCATTGATGGCGGTCGCCATGCAATCGAGCGCGCCGCGGAAGATGAACGGGAAGCCGAGGACGTTGTTGACCTGGTTCGGATAATCGGACCGTCCGGTCGCCATAACGACGTCCTTGCGGGCGTCCAGTGCGTCTTCGAACGTGATTTCGGGATCCGGGTTTGCCATGGCGAATATGATCGGGTCCTTCGCCATGCTGCGCACCATGTCCTTGGTCACGACTCCCTTGACGGACACTCCCGCAAACACATCCGCGCCTTTCATAGCGTCGGCCAGGGTGCGGGCTTTGGTCTCCAGGGCAAAGAATTCCTTGTACTTGTTCATCCCTTCGGTCCGGCCTTTGTACACGACGCCCTTGGTATCACACAGGATGAGGTTTTCCCGCTTCACGCCCAGCGTGACATAGAACTTCGCGCAGGCGATTCCTGCGGCTCCCGCACCGCTGAAGACGACCTTCACCTGGTCGATTTTCTTGCCGACGATCTCCAGCGCATTGATCAGTCCCGCGCCCGAGATGATGGCGGTCCCGTGCTGGTCGTCATGGAAGACGGGGATATTCATCGTCTTCTTCAGCTCTTCCTCTATATAGAAGCATTCGGGCGCCTTGATATCTTCGAGATTGATACCGCCGAACGTCGGCTCGAGCGCGCGCACGATGCGGATGATCTCATCGGGGTCTTTCGTATCGAGTTCGATGTCGAACACATCGACGTCTGCAAACTTTTTGAAGAGGACTCCCTTGCCTTCCATCACCGGCTTGCCCGCCAGCGGGCCGATATCGCCGAGACCGAGGACGGCGGTGCCGTTGCTGACGACTGCGACAAGGTTTCCTTTTGCGGTGTATTTGTAGCCGTCGGCGGGGTTTGCGGCTATTTCGAGGCACGGGACGGCGACGCCCGGCGTATAGGCAAGCGAGAGATCACGTTGCGTTGCGCATGGCTTCGTAGACACGACCTCGATTTTACCTCTGCGCCCGAGACTGTGGTAGTCAAGGGCATCTTGTTTTCTGATCAGTGCCATGGCCTGAACTCCTGAAGTGGAAGACTCGTGGGTCGGAACGCTGAGAGAACGCTGTGCGGAGAAGAGAGGACAAAGCGTATGCCACGGGAAAAGGTACGGTTATTCCACTTATACGTCAAATCGATGTTCGGAATATGCGCGTGTGTGCACAGGTGATGAGAGTCTTCCCACTTTTGACAACCCGATGACGACGCGATTCTCATTTCCACGAATTATTGATTTTTTCAGCAATTGTGATTATTATGAGTAAACCACTGCGTACCTAACATCTTACGATATGCGGTGCAATGGAAGCAGTAGGGGATGCAAAATCGTATAACCGCATCAAGCTCACCCTCAGCATCGCATCGTCAGCCCTCTCCCTCGCACTGATCGTCGTCCTCGTCGCTACCGGTCTCACCCGCGCGCTCGCTTCCTGGAGTGCTTCGGTTGCCGGGCAGGATTATGGCGTCCTGCTGGTGTTCGCAGTTGCGCTCGGAGCGGTGCAGTCGGTGCTGACGCTTCCTCTCGGCTGGTACAGCAGCTTTGTCATCGAGCACAGGTTTGGCCTTTCAAACCAGTCGTTCATGCGCTGGGTGTGGGAACACGTGAAGGGCCTGTTGGTGGCGGCGCCGCTGCTGGCGGGGGTTCTGTGCATCTTTTATTATTGCATCCGGACTTACGGCATCTGGTGGTGGCTTCCGCTGGGGGGCGCGGTGACGCTGATATCCGTGGTCCTTGCCCGGCTCGCGCCGGTGTTGATCATGCCGATATTCTACCGTTTCACGCCGATCGGTGAAGGTTCGCTGAAGGAGAGGATCCTCCGGCTTTGCGCGGAGGCGGGGGTACGCATCGAGGGAATCTTTTCATTCGACCTGAGCAAGAATACGAAGAAGGCGAATGCCGCATTCACGGGCATCGGGCGCGCGAAGAGGATCATCCTTGGCGACACGCTGGTGAGGGATTTTTCAGAAGAGGAGATCGAGACGGTGTTCGCGCATGAGCTTGGCCACTACCGGTTTGGTCACATCAGGAAGGGAATTGCCGCCGGCACGGTTTCGACGTTTGCAGGGATGTTTGTGGCGTCGCAGCTCTATGCATGGTCGGTGGCGGAGTTCGGGTTTGCGGGTCTGGCGGATCTGGGCGCCCTGCCGCTTCTCGCGATCTGGCTGACATTGTTCGGCCTTGTGACATCGCCGATCGGGAACATGATTTCGCGCCGTCACGAGCGGCAGGCCGACGCCTATGCAGTGCAGACCACGGGAAAGCGTGATGCATTTATTGCGGCCCTGAGGAAGCTCGGTGCAATGAACCTTGCCGATCCTTCCCCGCATCCCCTGGTCGAGTTTTTCTTTTACAGTCACCCCCCGATCGCAAAGCGCATCCGCGCGGTTGAATCGGGCCGGAGCTGAGGGGTGCAGGTCGTGGGAGTAATCCGGTTTCTGATCGCCGTCGCGATATCCATTCTCAGCGCTATACTGGAGCTGTTGCTGATCTGGGTGGATCGCCGCAAGGGACGCGTTTTTCACGCCATTGCGCGGGGATGGGCGCATGCCGTGCTGTTTGTGTGCGGTGTCAAAGTACGGGTGCGCGGGATTAAGGGAGTGGATCTGAGCCGCAATTATGTCTACGTGTCGAACCATGCCAGCATGTTCGATATCCCGGCGATCATTGCGGGCATACCCGATCAGATCAGGATTGTCTATAAAAGAGAACTGCACGTCATTCCTTTTTTCGGATGGGGGCTGAAATACGGCGCTTATATCGGGATTGACCGCGGCCGCGGTCCCGACGCGATGAAGAGCCTGGATGAGGCGATCGGACGGATTCGGCACGGCGCGTCCGTTCTTCTTTATGCGGAGGGGACCCGCACGCTTGACGGGAAGCTGCAGCCCTTCAAGCGCGGGGCATTCAATATCGCAGTCAAGGCGGGGGTTCCTGTTGTCCCGCTGACGATCAACGGAAGTTATGCGATCCTGCGCAAGCATTCGGTGCGGGTGGTCCCCGGGACAGTGGAGCTGGTTCTTGGAACGCCCATTCCGGTCCCTGAGGGAAACGGGAAGGATGCAGAGATGAAGCTGATGGAAACAGTCCACGCGGCCATCGCGCGGCATTACGTCGAACAGGAGTAAGCATGCCGGTCACGATACAGGATGTCGAACATGTTGCCGACCTGGCCCGGCTCAGCCTGTCAGAGGAGGAGAAGATCACGCTTACCGCGCAACTGAACGCCATACTGGGGTACATGGAACAACTCAAGGCGCTCGATACGAGCGCGGTGGAGCCCCTGGCGCACGTGATCGATCTTCCCAATGTTTTCCGTGACGATGTCCTCCGTCCGGGGCTCACGCGTGAAGAGGCGCTGCGCAATGCACCGTCCAGCACGGAGGAGTTTTTCAAGGTGCCGAAAGTCATCGGCGACCGATGACCGGCGCGCGCGCTTCCAGGACCGTCGCCATCATTCCCGCACGCTACGGGTCGGAGCGCCTTCCCGGTAAACCGCTCGCGGAGATTGCCGGGAAGCCGATGATTGTACGGGTGATGGAGCAGGCGTCGCAGGCAAAACTCGTGCATGACGTCGTCGTGGCAACGGACGACGAACGGATTGCCACTGCGGTGCGCGCCCATGGCGGAAAAGCGGTGATGACGCCCGCAGATATCCGCAGCGGGTCCGACCGGATTGCATTTGTGGCGCGGTCTCTCACGGACGCGGCGATCATCGTCAATATTCAGGGAGACGAGCCATTGATTCCGCCGGCGATGATCGATCAGGCTGTCCGGCCGCTGGTCGATGATCCGTCGATCGAGGTCGGGACGCTGGTGAAACGGATCGCCACCGTGGAGGAGCTGCATAATCCGAATCTTCCCAAGGTCGTGCTCGGGACGAACGGTGACTGCCTCTATTTTTCCCGCTCTCCGATTCCGTCCGGGAGGGATATCAGCGATGCGGAGTTAATCGTGGCGGGCCCCGTCTACAGGCACATCGGGCTGTACGTATTCCGCCGCGAATTTCTGCTCCGGTTTGCCTCCATGGAGCAGACGCCGCTGGAGCGGACGGAGAAGCTTGAGCAGCTCAGGATTCTCGAGACGGGGCACAGAATCCATGCGGAAATAACGGAATTCGACAGCATTGCAGTGGACACGCAGCAGGATCTCGAACGGGTTCGCGGCCTCGTGTCCGGTAACTGACAACGGCATTCAATCATGGACGGCATACGCAAGACTTTCTGGGGGCATATCCGCACGACATTTCTGCGGGGGATCGGCGTCATCATCCCTCTGGGGTTGACCTACTGGTTTTTCCGGGCCCTGCTCAACGCGGTCGACGGCATATTCTCACCGGTGCTGACCCAGTGGATCGGGTATCAGATTCCCGGGCTCGGGTTCGCGACGATGGTGGTGTTGATTCTGCTCGTGGGGCTTCTCACACGGAACCTGGTTGGCAGGCTCCTCTTTGCATGGTTCGAGAATCTCCTCCAGACGATTCCGCTTGTGCGATCGGTGTACGGTGCGATCAAGGATCTGGTGACCGCCTTCAATGTCGGCGGGAAGAGCAAGACCTTCCGGCTGGTGGTCATGGTGGAGTATCCGCGTAAAGGGATTTACTGTGTCGGCTTCGTAACGAATGAGTCGACATTTGCCGGTCCGCCCCCGGTGGAGATGTATCACGTGTACATCCCGAATCCGCCCAACCCCACCTCCGGGTTCCTGGCGTTGATTCCGAAACCCGAGGCCATCCCGCTTGCGCTGAGCGTCGAAGAGGGGCTCAAGCTCGTGTTGTCAGGAGGCATCGTAACACCTGCCGTCATCAACAGCATGCAGGCTGCGCACTAATCCAGGAGTATCCGTGACACGCCGACATCAGGTAAAATACATTTTTGTGACGGGAGGCGTCGTATCGTCACTGGGGAAGGGGATCGCATCCGCTTCAATTGGATTACTGCTCAAATCGCGCGGCTTGCGCGTGACCATTCAGAAATTCGATCCGTATCTGAACGTTGATCCCGGGACGATGAATCCGTTTCAGCACGGCGAGGTGTACGTCACCGATGACGGGGCGGAAACCGATCTCGACCTCGGCCATTACGAGCGGTTTTTGGACATCACGACGAGCAGGCGGAACAACTCCACGACAGGGCAGATTTATCACGAAGTCATCAGCAAGGAACGGCGCGGAGATTATCTCGGTGCGACCGTGCAGGTGATTCCGCACATTACCGACGAAATCAAAAGGCGGTTCGAGGCGTTGGGCGAGACGGGCGATTATGACGTGGTCATCACCGAGGTGGGCGGGACGGTGGGCGACATCGAGAGTCTGCCGTTTCTGGAGGCGATGCGTCAGTTCATGTTCAAGCTTGGCCGTTCGAACGCGATGGCGATTCATGTGACGCTGGTACCGTTCATCGGGTCTGCGGGGGAGATCAAGACCAAGCCCACGCAGCACAGTGTCAAGGCGTTACTGGAGCTCGGGATACAGCCTGACATGCTGATCTGCAGGTCCGACCGGCCGCTGTCGCACGAAGTGCGCGAGAAGATTGCCCTGTTCACGAATGTTGAACCAGAGCGCGTGGTGGACGGACGCGACGTGGAGACGATTTACGAGGTGCCCCTGGTGTATGCGGAGCAGGAGGTGGATGAGATCGTGCTGGAGAAGCTCGACCTCACCTGTCCGCGTCCGAATCTCAGGGAGTGGAAGAAATTTGTCGACCGCGTCAAGAATCCCGCGGGAAAAATCATGATCGGCATCTGCGGCAAGTACACCGACCACAAGGATGCCTACAAGAGTATTGCGGAGTCGTTTGTGCATGCGGGGGCTGCGAACAATGTCGAGGTGGACCTTCGCTGGATCCGGGCGGAGGACATCGAGAAAGACGGCCCGGAGAGGCATCTCAAGGGGGTAAGCGGGCTTCTGGTTGCCCCCGGGTTTGGCGAACGAGGAATTGAAGGGAAGATCCGGGCAGTGGAGTATGTACGGACGCAGAAGATTCCTTTTTTCGGAATATGCCTCGGGCTGCAGTGTGCTGTGATTGAATACGCGCGGAACGTGTGCGGCATGGAGCATGCCAACAGCACGGAATTCAAGCAGACCGATCAGAACGTGATCGACCTGATGCTCGAGCAGAAGAAAGTGAAGGAATATGGCGGCACGATGCGTCTCGGATCATTCCCCTGCAGGTTGGAGAAGGGGACGAAGGCGCACAAGGCGTACCGGACAGACCTGATTCACGAGCGGCACCGGCACCGGTACGAGGTCAATGATGCATTCAAGGCCCGGCTCGCTGCCTGTGGGATGATATTCAGCGGCATCTGTCCGGACAACGGCCTGGTGGAGATGATCGAGCTGCCGGATCACCCGTGGTTTGTTGGGGGGCAATTTCATCCAGAGTTGAAATCGCGCGCGACGAATGCGCATCCGTTATTCCGCGACTTTGTGAAAGCGTCGCTGGAATACAGCGAGAATATGAACCAAAGGGATTGACCGTTCGCCCGCGTTCGATATACACCTTATACATGAGCCGGAATTGTATCCATGTTTGAACTGCTTTATAACCCGGTGCAAGTGAACTCCCACGTTTGTTGATTTTGGCTGAACAGGCCTTTTCGTTCGCAAGAATGATGAGGCCTTCGTGTTTTATGATGGTCAGGCGGCAAGAACGGAGTAGCATGAAGACAAAGTGGTTTCGAGTGTCATTCATCGCACAGGTGGCACTAGCGCTCTATTTTCAAATTATTCAATGGTTCCCTCTTGGAAAGTGGAATTACCAGCCCGGGTTCGATCCGTTGGTTTCTCGGGCACTACACGGGGGCATCGATATTCAGGACATTGCTTTCGTTGGCCTTTTTGCACTCCCCGTGTTGGTTTTCTGGTTTGCGTTGGCGAGGGGGCTGATATGGATTATGTGGGTAGGGCTTCTTGGTTACCTGGGTTGGCTTGCGATGGAAATACGTACATGGTGGATTGCGTATATCTTCGGCGCATCAGACACTTGGATGAGTGTATATCATCGTGTGTTCAGCCAATCTGTCAAGATATTGCCATCCTTTGGTCGTCATTTGGCTCCTTATGGATTGCATTTAGTATTACAGGTGCTGCTGGTACTCGTTGTTCTCAGCACATTTCTCGGACTCATTGACCACAGGCGAGCCAGAATTCAAGCACAGAATTCGAAATGGAAAAATGGCACGTCTAAGCACCTGCGGTGAAGGACTTGAAGTGTCGTCACCGCAGCTTAACGCTGTTCGTTAGGTTGCACTCCTCAAAAAGTGGATAGTATATGACTCCCAATGGTCCCTTGCCGAACACGAAGCACCCGATAACCGGCGTCACTCGAACTGGATTTCTGAAGCCGTTCATCACTCGGCCCACCATCAGCGTTGGCCATTTTACGTATTATGACGACCCAAAGGGTCCCGAGAATTTCGAATCCAATAAATGGACGCCTTTGCCCAGGGGCACTAACGCCACGTCCGCCAAGGAAGCCCAAATTGGTTTGGATCTGGAGATCAGTGCCGGGGATTGGATCTGCAATCGAATCAAAGAGGAATCAAGATGACACAAAGACGCATCATTGGTGCAGGGCAACGCAGGGTCGAGATTCTGGTGGCAACCCTTTTTCTGGTGACCGCGGCCGCCAGTATCCCGGCTGCCCTCCTCGGGGATCCAATTCTGAACGCGCCACACTATCTGGCTGAGATATTTCCCAACACTGCCGCCGTCGCCTGGGTAGCCCTGCTCTGGTCCATCAACAACATCGGCATCGTGTTCATCGCGGTGTACATGTATCCCTTGCTGAGAAAGCTCAACGAAACTGCGGCGGTCGGGTACCTGGCGCTGCGGATCATCGAAGGGGCCGTCATGATGTTCGGCATCGCAGCAACTCTGATGCTGATCCCTCTGAGTGGGGAGTTCATCAAGGCGGGTGCGCCCCTGAACTCCTGGTATCAAACCCTCGGTAACTCGCTCAAGCAGGCGATGCTCATGGGCCTGACCCAGATATCTCTGCCGATCCTCGGTCTGGTCGGGTATACCTTGATCCTGTTCGGCGGGGCAGCGTCCTGGTTCAGCGTCATCGATCCAACTCCTTTCGGTCCAGCAACGTACATCGCGATCCCCGTCGCGTTGTTCGAGATCATACTTCTCCCCTTCTGGTTGTTCTTCCGGGGCTTCAAGATGCCGGCAGTAGATAGTGAAAAAAAATGATCTCGTGAATCGTAATGGCCATCATGGATAGACGTGAGGCACTCGCGGCGATGGCTGCGATCGCACTATTCAGCTACAAGCGGCGTGCGCCCGCCGCAGACGCCGCAATCCCTGTGAAGGTGCGGGAGTTGGCCGCGATCGAGGCGCGAGTTGTCGGGCGCTTAGGTGTTGCAGCCATCGATACAGATTCTGGCAGGCGCCTCGCATATCGGGAGCATGATCGGTTCCCTCTCTGCAGTACCTTCAAGTGGCTTCTCGTCGCTCACGTCCTATCACGCGTTGATGCTCACCAAGAACAGCTTACCCGTTTCGTTCGATACGCTCCCGGAGATATCCTGGACTATGCACCTATAACCCGTGCACACGTGCAGGATGGTGGGATGAGCGTGGAGGCACTTGCCGAAGCAGCGATTGAATACAGCGACAATACGGCCGCAAATTTGCTGCTCAGTGCAGTCGGTGGGCCCTCTCGCCTCACTGCCTACCTACGCCACATCGAAGATCCTGTTACCCGCCTTGATCGTATGGAACCGGAGCTGAATAGTGCCGTTCCAGGTGATCCACGAGATACGACAACACCGAATGCGATGGTGGCCGACATGCAGGCCATACTTCTGGGGAGCAGATTGACCGGCCGATCGCGTGACCTACTTATCGGCTGGCTCTTGCGAAGCACAACGGGCACCGAGAGGCTCAGAGCCGGCGTTCCGAAGGACTGGCGCGTTGGAGACAAGACGGGCACGGGCGAGCGCGGATCGACAAACGATGTGGCGGTCATGTGGCCCCCCGGAGGCCGTCCAATCCTGGCGGCAGCTTATCTCACAGAGACTACTGCCGGAATCTCCGACCGCAACAGAGCGTTGGAAGAAGTTGGTCGCGTGATCGCGCAGTGGACCATAGGTCTCAGGACCCACTGACTTGCATACATGGAGGAAACGAATGACAATCAGCACTATTGGTGGTTTGACTCGCCAATGGCTATCTTCGAACTCGCGCTGAGTTTCTGGCTTCTGTTTAAGGGATTAAGACTATCCGGGATAGCCGAGCCCGATCGAGCACGGGCCGGTACCGTCTAACCAGCGAGCGCCGACGAACACGCGACCGAACAATAAAGAACTCATGAACCGACGAATCCGTTTTCTCAAAGTCTGTTATTACCTTGGGGTCCTTGCAGATCTGCTCGCTACAGTTCCCCTGGTCTTTCCCCAAGTCGCCAAGACCATGTTTGGACTGCAACAGACTGTCTTTGTCGACGACTACCTGTATTTATCGAGAATCGCCGCTTCATTGATGCTGGGTTGGACATTCCTCCTCCTCTGGGGGAGCTTCAAGCCAGTGGAACGAAAGGCCATTTTACTCCTGACGGTTTGCCCTGTGCTGTTGGGGCTTGTCATCGCCTCGGTGCACTTTGGACTGTCGGGCACTGCTGAGATACGATATCTCATCCCGCTATGGACGTTTTACGCATTTATCATTCCGCTCTATATTGTCGCATATTCCGTCGCGAGCAAATATTTTTCCAGGGGTTCAGTTGGGGCGGCAGAGGGCTGAGACGTCCATCAGCCGCGGGTGAGCCGCCACCCGTAGGGCGGCATTCAGAAGAAGGGACACAAATTGCACATTTCGCTATTCTTGGTTCCGGCCATTTGGCTCCTCAAATCCGTCGCATATGTAATTCTTTTTCGGGTTCGGTCCATTAAAGCCACCTACTTGAACTGCCTCATAATAGCCGGAGGGCCACTCCTCCTTGGCTTTGTACCGATACCGTTACCCGGATTTATGTCAGTTCCACTTGTGATAGGTTTGGCTGTGTATTTGACGATGCACTACACTGGGGTCTCTCTCATCCCCGATGGGCTGTTCATTCCACTCGGTGTGGAAGCCTTCTTCAGGATCGCCTTGTGGGCGATACAGGAGTTGACATCGGCGACCTGAACAAAGGGGGCTTGCCTGAAAGGGAAGTCCCAATGCTTCCACCCCTCGATCTGCAGGATGCAGTCCTGACTGCCTGGAGGACCAACAGTCGTGTCACAGACTACCTCATCGAGCAGATTCCCCCGGTTCTCTGGTCCGCTACCGTCCCCGGAGTCCCGACCCGCACGGTCAGGGCGATCGCTGCCCATCTCCACAACTCACGGTGCACCTGGATTAAGACACTGGGAAATGAGCACGGCATTGTCGCCCCTAAGCGGGTGGATCACCGGTCCGTCACTGCCCGGCAACTGCGCGCGGCCCTCAAACGAAGCGGTCGCGGCATGACTGCCCTTCTGGCTCTGGGTTGCAAGCGGGGGGGTCGCATACCGCCATCCAAGGCCTACGTATGGCGTAACCTGCCTCTGGACGTAGGGCATGTCCTGACCTACTTCGTTGCACATGAGGCGCATCATCGGGGGCAGATAGTAATGGTGGCCCGGCAATTGAAGTGCCGCCTGCCGGTGCCGGTGACAGCCGGGCTGTGGGACTGGCGGAACAGAGGGCGCGAGGCAAGCACGTAGCCTCGCGGTGAGGTCTCACCAGTCGCTCACACTGACAGAATAACGTGGCCGGAGCGTGAATACCGTGTCATTTGATCGGCAGCCCATTCTCACCGGAGATCTCCTCGAGCTCCGCCCACTGCGAGCGGACGACTTCGACGCGCTGTTCCGCGTCGCAGCGGACCCACTCATTTGGGACCAACATCCTGAACGCGATCGCTTTCAGGAGGCGACGTTCCGGACTTT
>JBGPYM010000145.1:0-7828 GCA_041493205.1 Bacteroidota bacterium | reverse complement strand
CCCCCCATCGGGGGCTTCGCCTACAAAGTGTACAAGACCACGCCGAACACGATCGACGGAGAGAACCGGGATATACTCCGGGATATCGTGAAGAAGGGCGTCGTGTTCCTGAGTTATCTCGGGCACTCCGGCGGCCGGATATGGGGCGTGGATATCGGGAGCCCGAACGAGCTTGAAAACACGAACGGCCGCCTGCCGTTTGTCACCTCGGTGAGCTGCAACGTCGGGGCATTTGCCGAACCCTCCAACAACGTCCTTTCCGAGGACTTCATGCTGGCAGATAACAGAGGGGCGGTAGGTGTGTGGGCATCATCCTCCCTGGGGTATGCTTCCATCGGGTCGGCGCTCGTCAATTATTTCATGGCCGGCGTGACAATCGACTCTGTCCGGGGATTTGGCGCGCTCACGACGACGTCACGCCTCCGTCTCTGGCAGGGGTTCGGATCGGATTATATCACGGTGGCGTCGGTCAACCTGAATCCGCTCCTCGGCGACCCGTTGACGCGCCTTGCGCTTCCGCTGAAACCTGACCTCGCAGTGTCTCCCGCGGATATCTCTGTCGGCGCGACGGTGCCGAGCCCGAATGATACGGCGGTTGCTGTCGGGCTTACCGTGCACAATTTCGGGCTCGTTCCCGCCGACAGCGTCACCATCAGCCTGACCGATCTCTACGATGGACTGAGCACCCCAATTATAGACAATAAGAAGATCGCGCCGGTGCGCTTCAGAGACTCGCTGGCAGTGCAATGGCGCGGAACGTCGAAGATAGGCATGCACACGTTCCGGGCGAATCTTGATCCTGCGGGGGCGATTGTCGAAGTGACGAAGACGAATAATGCAGCAACCCTTGATCAGTACGTGTACGCCAATCTTCTCGCAGTCATCCGGCCGCTCAGGAACATAGTCGTCCCGCCCGGTCCCCAACTCCTCCGCGTGTCAGGTCCGATCGGTGCTGACTCGATAAGCATGCAGGTCGTTTTTGAACTCGACACGGTTCCGGATTTCTCTTCGCCGTACAAGACAAGTTCGGGCACAGTGACGCCCGGCCCTGTCAGCGCCGAGTGGACAACGCCATCGCTGACGGCGGGGAAGACGTACTTCTGGAGGGCGCGGACGGTGACGGGTTCGGTCCAGGGTGCCTGGGTGGCGTCGTTGTTCTCAGTTTCCCCGGCAGTTCCCCCGGCGCCCCTCGTCCGTTGGCGCGAATCAACCCGGCAGCAGTTTGCCGGCGGCGTGCTGAACCAGACGACGGCGACCGATTCCGGCGTGACGATTCTTGGGTCCACAATCCCTATAAAGGTCGTCGCGCAATCGCTCGGATACAGAGCCGACTTGAATAAGGATTACTACAGCATCGTCGGCGTCAACGAACAGATCATGAGCGGGTACTGGTGGATCCATGGCTCCGGGTTCCTTGCCCTCCGTGTCGACGAATTGTCGGGGACGAGAACCTTCGGATCGTTCGACGTGCCCGGCGTTCCCGGCCAGGCGGACAGCATGATAAGCTTCCTGAATGCCGCCGCACCGGGCAATTACATTGCTCTGGCTGTCATTTTCGACGGGCGATCGAATGTCACACCCGCGCTTCTGAGCGCCCTCAGGGCCCTGGGGAGCGTATACATCGACTCTTTGCAGCCGGGGGATGCATGGTCAATGATCGGCCGAAAAGGCGCCGCCGGCGGGGCAATTTCGGAACACTGGAGCCCGACTGGGACAACGCGGGACAGTGTTGAGGTGGCAAACTATTACAGTCGCACCTCGGGTTCCATCACGAGCGCATCCCTTCCTATGCCACAGAGATGGGAGTCGTTCCGCTGGTCCGGTACCGGGCCGGCGGGAACAACAGGACGCCGCGCGACGATTCTGGGCGTGAGGACGACGGGATTCAGCGATTCGCTCTGGGCGATTTCGCAGGATAGTACCACTGCGAACCTGCAGGGGCTCAATTCTCTCTCTTCTGATCCTGCGTATGTTGGATTCCACGTTGCCGGCCTGTTGACCAGCCAGGACGTCCAGGTAACGCCGGTCCTGAAGGACTGGTCGGCCGACTTTGAACCGCCGGCGGATCTGGCGGTCAGTTCGAGAACCATCTCCCAGCTGATACGGACGATTACTTCCAAGGTAACCAGCGGACAGATCGGCCTCGTGATCTACAATATCGGGTACCGCAAGGTGGATAGCGCGAGGGTGGTGCTGTCGATCCTTGAGACGAACAGCACGCGCAGACCGATTGCCTCCGCGATGTGCGACAGCATCCCGATCGGGGGGAACAGGACTGTGCCGTTTGATTTCGCTATAGGCGGTCTCCCGCGGCAATTCACCGTCGAGGCCCGGGTGACGCCCGCCGGCAATACGAAGGATCTCATCCAGGAAAACAATGTGGCGTTGTGCAACTTCCAGGTCCCCGGGAATGAGGATAAGCTTGCAGCGCAGGTCCGTGTGTTTTCCGACGGTGTTCAGTTGATGGACGGAGACTATGTCGCCGCAAACCCGCGCATTCTGGTTCAACTCTCAAATCTCGTGAATCCCGGGGTTACCCCTCCGCAGGTCGACCTGATCGTCGACAATGTCCCGGTGATCGCTCCCATTCAGTCGGTGAATGCCGGGTTGCGTAAAGCAGGGGGCGGCGTGGCAGGCGACCCGGAATTTGTGCCTGCGCTCTCCAGGGGCACCCACGACCTGAAGGTCCGGATCTCGCAGATAAACGCAGTAGGGGGTGTCGATACGGTGATTCACCACGTCACGGTGAACGTGACTGATGAATACAAGATCATGCAGCTGTATAACTATCCGAATCCCTTCGACAGGGAGACGTGGTTCACGTTTGTACTAACGGGGAGCCGTCCGGCAGATGCGCTGTCGATCCGTATTTTCACAGTAGCAGGGCGGCTGATACGCGCAATAGACGTCCTGCCGGGCTCAATGCAGATCGGGTTCAACAGGATTCACTGGGACGGAAGGGATGCGGAGGGAGACGAAATCGCGAACGGGTACTACTTCTATAAGGTAGTCGTCAAAGGAAACGATAAAACGGAGACCGCGCTCGGCAAACTCGTCAAAGCGCGGTAGACAGCGGCCTTCCCTGAACTTCAGGTCATTCCTTTCCCATTATCCCCCGCACAGCGGTATTCGCAGCTCCGCTGTCAGATGCATCAGACTTCCAGCGTCTCAGAGTGCGCTTCACCCTTTTTGAGAATTTTCCAGATCGTCCGTTCAGAGAGGACGATATGGTGGTTCTGCTCGAGATAGGCGCGGAGCCGGCGCTGGCCGTACCCGGTTTCTTCCCGTATCTTACGCAGCAGTTCAATGTTTTCCTGTGGCGTCGCACGCGGGAAGTGATGAGGCCGCCGCGAACGATCGGTGAGGCTCCCAGAGTCGCCGTTGGACGTCTGATACCTCTTCAGCCATTTGTAGAATGTCTTCCGGCTGATGCCGAACTTCTGACAGACCATCGTGGCGCTCCTGGTCTCCTGGTACAGCATCATCCACGCGAGACGGGGATGCAGCGACCCGTTCTGCAGCGGGTCTTCATGAGACCCCGGGTATGTTGCCGCGAAGGCTTCCTGTGCGTTGTCCATCTGTTGATACTCCTCCCTTGTAGTCACTTGAGCGAAATCATCCGTTGCACCCACACTTTGCTCCCTGCCGTGAGGCGGCAGAAGTAGACGCCCGCCGCAACTCCGGTCGCGTTCCAGCTCACTGTGTACCTCCCGGGACCCTGGGCCCCGTTGACGAGCGTCGTGATCTCGCGCCCCAGCGCGTCGTAAATGACCAGTGAAACACGTCCCGCTTCTGCGAGCCGGTACGTGACGTTGGTCGTCGGATTGAACGGGTTGGGGTAGTTCTGGTCGAGCCCGGGGGCGATCGGCTGGAAGCTGTCGCCAACACCCGTCAGGCCGGCAGCGACCGTCACCGATCGGAAATCCGAAAAGTGGTATGAGCCGTCGAGATCGATCTGGCGGAGACGATATTCATGCGTTCCGGGCTCGACCTTGATATCCGTCCAGATATAGCTCCGGGGGCTGACGGTAGTTCCGGCGCCGTGCTGGAGTGATCCTGACAGATCTGCAAACTCCCCGCATCCGAACGGCCGGTGCTGCACCATGAATCCGAAATTGTTCGTCTCCGAAGCCGTTGTCCATGATAGCTGGACTGACGAAGGGTCAGGGGACAACTCTGCGTCAAACGACAGGAGTTGAATCGGAAGTGCGCCCTGCAAATCGAATGTGGAAGTCTTCGGATCGCCAATGACGACGTCCATCCACGAGACGTAACGTGAAGCGCTGTAAAAACTCTCGGCAAGGTTGTAGCCCGACGTGTACCTGCCGAACAACACCGACACGTCCGCCATTGCCGAGAGAAATGGTTCGTACACGTACCCCTTGGCGCCCGTGGCACCCTCATGGATCAGATCGGCGATAAGCGACTGGCCGTACGTAGGCGGGTTGTCGAACGAACGGGCCGATGTCGAGACGTACGTTTCAGCAATCGCCCCGGGGGCCCATGTGTTTTTCGGGATCGCATTCTGGGTGTATGCATCGGCGTGGTGGTCGTTGCTCCCCCAGCTTACATATCCCGCGACATTTGGCTCGCTGGTCAGATACGTCGAATCGATGTTCATGACAACCGAACAGCCCTTGTTTGAAAGCAGCGTTCCTGCCTTCTCGATGTTCGTATTGAGGCACTTGTACGACGCGGGCCAGTCCGGGTCCTGATCCAGGACGTAGGGGGCGTGCGTATCACGGAGGACCGTGGGCCCGCTCCGGTCAATCAGGTTCATGACATCCTGAAGCGAATAACCATCCAGCCGCGTGACGAGGTAGATTCCGAATTGCGCCCTGGAGAAATGCTCCGTCCGCGTGAAGTAGGGGGAGAGGGTCCCGCCGCCTCCGCCGATCTGGCCGGCGAATGTCCCGAGGATGCAGGTAAGTTCGCTCTCGACGGAAGAGGACTGGCTGTAGCTGGTTCCCGTCGCCCCACGATCGACCCGGAGGGGAAGTCCTTTGGTGGTGACGATGTAGTTGATGGCGTCTGCCATCTGATGCTTGTTCAGATACTGTTCGATCTGAGCGCGGAGATCGGCAAATTCCGAAGCGGATATCGTCTCGGCCGTGGGTGCTGTCACGCGGATAACGTTCCCTTCAGGGATGCTGCGGGCCGCTATGTAGTAGTCCGCAATCGACTCTGAAACGGGGCTTGCACTGTTCACGATGACCGCCACGTCCGAATAATTCACTTCGGTGCTTGATGCCGCCTGTCCCATGAGGATCGGAGCAATCAGGAGAAGGCCGTATTTTCGTCCCTGCGTTTTCATTTCCGGTGTATATCGATTCACCGAACGTGCCAAAGAGGGGGGAGAATGAGTGAACCATGTCACTGCCGCAGGCAAAATCAGAGAAAAGGGGGTGAAACGTGGACTTTTTGGGGTGCAGAGGAGGGAAGGAAACGAAAAGGGACAGAGAATTGGAGGACTCTCTGTCCCTTTCTACAGCAGCTTTCTACATTTTACACAATCGAATTCGCAGGAAACTATAGAGTTACGATGGTTCCCCAAAGAGGAACCTTAACCTCGCGATGAAGGATGTCATCATTCGTCATGTGGTTGCCGAGGCCTTCAGGGCCAATTCCTCGGCAGCTTCTCTGGCTTTCACCCGTTGCCCGGCAATCCAGAGCGATCCCCCGAACCCAAGAAGAATCGAGACCATCGCTGCAACGGCGATAGTTTCCGAGGTCTGAATTGTGTTCAGGAAAGCCAAACTGACTAGGACACCGAGAAACACGATGGTCCTTCCCACGATCGGAAGAGTTGCCACCTGTTTCCGCCCGGCGCCGTAGACTTCCTTCTGCACATCGATCGGCGTATCGAGCTTCACGAAGAAGGCGTCGAGGGCTTTCGCCTCTTCATCAGTTTCGCGCGCAAAAAGCCGGGCGAGTGGATAGAGACTCAATCCCAGTGCGACCGCGGACACCACTGCAAGCCAGAGCTGCCAGTCGGCAACACGCCCGTTCGCCGTCCAAACATAGAGCATGGAGATCGCTGACGCGATGGCGACGCTGAGCGCTGCCAGCACGGCCTTCCGCTTCTCGAAAAGTTTTGCCGTTAAACCCGCAGTGCCCAGGACCGACACGCTGACGGCGACCGAAAGATAGACCTGTGGACCGATATCCCAGTTGAGGAGATACCGGGTCGTGGCGCCCACCAGCAGCCCCCAGAGAATCGAACCAACAGCTCCCCATTTCGGAACCTTGCGGAAAATCAGTCCGAACGCGATGGGAACCGTTACGGGGATGTTGAACAGGGTAAAGAAAGCCTGCATCAGATTGAAAATGCCGAATGTGCTGTTGATGAAGAAAATCGCAAGCGTCATCACGATGAGGCCGATGCAGAACGAGGTGATGCGTCCGGCCTTCAGAAGGGCCTTATCCGAGAGATCGGGATGGAACACCCCTTTATAGATGTCGTGGGAGATAATCGAGGAGACCATATTGTAGACGGTGCTGAGTGTCGTCATGGTCGCAGCCAGCATCGCGGCGATGAAAACGCCGATCAGTCCGTGCGGCAGCAGCCGGAGCACAAGACCGACGAACACCAGGTCCTGGGGATTCTTTCCGATGAACGGCTTGAAGAAATCCACCTGCGCCAGATCAGGCCAGTAGATTTTGGCTACAAGAGGGGGTACCCCGAAGACCAGCGGCACCGAGCATGCCAGGAGTGCGGCAAGGCGTCCGACCCGCTTGGCGCTTTTCTCGTCCTTGACGGAATAGAAGCGCTGGGCCCCTCCCGCGGCAAACCCGATGCTGGTGATGATCAGAATAGAAACCAGCCAATGTTCCGTGTAATGGACGCCGTTATACAGGTGGTCAAACGAAACCGGAGGGAGCGCCGCGAAGAGTGCGCCGGGCCCGCCGATCAGGCCAAGGCTGAGCGGCATGACGATAAAGGTGATGCCCAGGAGGACGACACCCTGAACGACGTCCATGGCCATGTCGCCCCAGAGACCCCCCAACAGGTTGTGAAGAAGCACGATCGTCCCGATGATGAGGACGATCGGCGTCATGTCAATCCCGATGACCGGCGCGAACAGCTTGCACGTGGATGCGAGCTGAACCCCGGCCGAGAGCGTGAAATTCGTTGATATCACCCAGCTCATGAATTGCTGCGTTGTGATATTGTACCGGGTCTGGGTGTACTCCAGCGGAGAGATGGACCGTGTTCTCCGCCACTGGACGGCAGTAAGGCGTGTGCCGATCAGGTACGCGACCGGACCGACCGACAGGTAGAGGATGGTGAACCAGCCTGCCGTATAGACAAAGCCCGCCGCGCCGGTAAATATCCAGGCGCTGAAATTTCCCATGTAGAGCGAAATACCCGACATCCACCAGGGGATCATGCTCCCCCCGGTGAAGAATTCCTTCCCTCCCTTGTTGACCTTCATGAAGTACAGCCCGATCCCCATGATGATCATGAAGTAGGTGACGATAAAGCCGATGTCGAGTATACTGACTGATTTCATTCATTTTCCCTTTGGATACACGAATCCTGTATTTTCTTCCTCTGTCTTTATCGGACGGACCTCGATTTTGGCCGTCGATCCGAATTCAAACTCGGGATTTCCTTTGGCGAGCCTGATTGCCTCGTCGATGTCGTTGGCGAGGATGTGATAATACCCGACCTGCACTTCTCCGGTCGGAGTGAGGGAAGCGTCTTTCCACGCACCTGCCGAACCCGAAATGACCCGCCCCTGTTTTGCCAGCGGCTGCGCTGCGATCAGTTTTCCCAGTTTTTTGAGGCCTTCGATATAAACTTCGCACTTCTGCAGGAATTTTT
>JBGPYM010000303.1:0-3366 GCA_041493205.1 Bacteroidota bacterium | reverse complement strand
CTATATGTCTGTCTGGTCAAACGACAGCGGCGCCGGGTTCGAATACACGAGCTCCCTTTACGTCGGGAGGAACGGCGGCGGGTATCTGGTGCGTGAATGGCTCGCGGCGAAGGACATCGCATCGGCCGCAGCGTTCAACCTCGTACGATACATGAAAACCCTTCGCGACGCGGGGAGACGTGTGAATCCGAAATTCCGGACGCTCATCCGCCTCGAACCGTTCTGGGAAGAGCACGAGCACATCTGGAAACTGCTGGAAGACGGCCTGGATGTTGAAGTTTCCTCCCTGCTTACCAAAGGGTGGGATCTCTCCTACAAGCATCCCAAATACGAAGAGGTGCCGCAGATTCACGGGACTGCCCTCTACAGCAAATTCGTGCACGAAGAGCGTGCCCTCATGGACGAGCTGGAGAAGAAGGGGTCGAACACCGACGTGTACTACGCCGCCGGGATCCAGGGAAATCACGAGCCGCTGATCGGCATCTCATTCCCCCGGCTTGTGTTCGAGAAGCTCTCGGACATGGCGAAAGAAAAGGTGACCATGGCGGCCTATCTCGGCGGTACGACGCCCCGTTCGTTCGCCCCGTACAACATCAACGAGGAGCTGATTCGGGCGTTCCAGTTCGACCCGGCTATGAGCCTCGACGCATTCCTGAAGCGGAAAGCGGCCGAGTGGATCGGTCCGGAGCTGGCGGATGATCTCGTGAAGCTCTGGGATCTCTCCGACGAAGCGTACCGCTGCTTCCCCATCCCCATCTGGATCTACTCGGGCTGGGGCGTCTGGTACCGGCTCTTTATTCGGCCGATCATCCCGAACATCGAAGCAGTGCCGGAAAAGGAACGAACATATTACGAGGATTTCCTCCTCGCGACGACGCACAATCGCACGCGGGTGGACTTCCGCTACGACGTGGGCTTCGACCTCATCCAGCCGGAGCGCGCATGGCTCGCGGTGAAGCACATGGACGAGGACCTTTTGCCGACAATCAAGAAAGGCCTCGACCTTCTCGCGACGATGAAGAAGAAGGCATCCGGGGAGAGGGCACAGCATGTAGTGCAGGATCAGCTCGACCGGATGCTGGCGTTGAAGAGCTGGTACCGGACGCAGAGAAACGTTTCCGCGTGGGTGGCGGGGGTGCACGGGTATCTCGAATCGAAGGACGAATCGTTCAAGAAAAAATGCCGTGCCCTTTTGAAGGACATGGTCCTTGACGAGATCGAGAACACGAAGGAACTGCTCCATCTCTGGGAAACGGCGACGACCAACTGGATGATGGTTTCCGACGCGGGCGAGACCACGTTCATCTATTACCGTAATCTCGGCGAGCTCATGAAGAAAAAGATCGCGTTGATGGCGGGTCATGAGAACGATGAGCCGTACGTCGACCCCAACTTCCAGTGGCGTGTTCCTGGCTTCACGCCGGAGAGTCTCTCCCGGTGAACGGGTTCCCGCGACGGATCCTGGTCGCGCCCGATTCCTTCAAGGGATCGCTGAGCGCGGCCGGAGCCGCAGCCGCAATGGCTGAGGGGATCCGTCGTGTCGATGCACGAATCGACGTCACTATTCTCCCGGTGTCGGATGGGGGAGAGGGACTTGTCGCCATCCTGACGCCGGCGCTGGGTGGGATCGTTGTCACGGCCTCGGTCCAGGGGCCGCTTCCCGGGCAGTTCGTGACCGCCCGCTGGGGTCATGTGGCCGGGACATCGACGGCTGTGGTTGAGATGGCGGAGGCGGCGGGCCTGGGGCTTGTCCCCGTGAACCGGCGTGACCCCCGCGTCACGACGACGTATGGGGTCGGCCAGTTGATCGAAGCCGCCCTCGACCGGAACGTGCGGGAGATTATCGTCGGCATTGGGGGGAGCGCGACCAATGACGGCGGTGCCGGGATGGCTTCGGCGCTCGGGGCGGAGTTCCTCGACGCTTCCGGCAAAACTCTTCCGCCGGGCGGGGCGGCGCTTGCCCGACTTGCGCGGATCTCGACAGAACACCTCGACATGCGGCTGCGAAGTGTCCGGGTGACGGCGGCATGCGATGTCACGAACCCATTGACGGGAACGGATGGGGCAAGCCGTGTCTATGGCCCGCAGAAAGGTGCAAATCCGGAGATTGTCGAGGAACTGGAGGCGGCACTCTGTACGTACGCCAGTGTCTTGCGCACCGGGATCGGCTGCGATGTTGCGGGCATTCCCGGGAGCGGCGCTGCGGGAGGCTTGGGGGCCGGTCTCCTGGCATTCTGCGACGCCGATCTCAGGCCGGGAATTGACATAGTCATGGACGCAACAGGGTTTGATCGCGCGCTTTCGAACGCCGACATTGTCATCACCGGCGAAGGGAGAATGGACCTGCAGACCCGCTCGGGAAAGGGGCCTTCCGGAGTACTTGCCCGCGCGCGGAGGGCCGGTGTCCCTGTTGTTGCCGTTGTGGGAAGCTTTGAAGGTGCCCGGTCCGATTATGTGCGGAAGGACGGGTTTGACGATATGATTACGCTGGTGGACGATCGAACGGACCGCACGCAGGCCATGGCCCGTGCAGGTGAGCTTGTCGCAGAGCGCACCGTTGAACTACTCAAACGTCTGAGAGGAACCCCCCGGTGATTGAGCAGATCAAGCATGTTACGTTTGTTGATTTTGCCGTTATTGCCGCATACCTCGTCATGCTCACCGGGGTCGGGATCTACGTGACGAAGTTCAACAAGAATGCAGACGACTTCTTCAAGGGAGGGGGGAAGGTTCCCTGGTGGATTTCCGGGCTCTCGACGTTCGTAGCGGGTTTCTCCGCATTCATGTTCGTGGGAGCAGCCGGGTACACGTACAAGAACGGGATCGGATCCGCGGTCCTCTTCACCAGTGCCATGTGGGGGTACGGGCTCGGCTATCTTGTGTACGCCGCGCGGTGGAAACGGTCGCGGCTAGGGTCGCCGATGGAGTTCCTGACCAAGAGATTTTCCCAGGGAACCACGTATTATTATACGCTGATGTCGATCGTCCCGGCTATCATGGGACTCGGCCTCGGCATCTACATCCTCTGTATTTTCGTTACCACAGCGCTCGGGATCATGAGCCTGACGGTGAACGTCGGATTCTTGACGCTGAACGGCATAGAGCTTTCCATGATCGTCACCGGGATTGTTCTCCTGATCTACACCAGCGCAGGGGGGCTCTGGGCCGTGATGATCACCGACGTGCTTCAGTTCTTCATCATTCTGATTGTCACTGTGCTGATATTTCCGCTCTCATTTTTTGCCCTGGGCGGAGACGGAGGATTTTTTCATGCTTTTACGCGCCTCTCCAACGAGTCGCCTCCGGGATTTCTGGTGTTTGGCGACCTGACGGCCCATCCGCTTTTCTTTGTCGCGTATTTTCTCG
>JBGPYM010000293.1:0-3523 GCA_041493205.1 Bacteroidota bacterium | reverse complement strand
GTATAACTATACTCGTTGGGGTACCCGATAGCCTGCCGGACATTCCACTACACACTCACTCAGGGGAGGTTACTCATGAAACAATTGTGCGCGGCATTGCTGCTCGTTGTGCTTGTGCTGGCCGCTGTGGCACCAGCGAGCGCTCAGACCAACGCCTGGAACCGGAAGGATATGGTTGTCTCCGCAGGGCTCGGCCTGGGGATGTACGGCGTCTACGGCTCGTCCACGCTTCCGCCAATTTTCGCCGCGTTCGAGATGGGCGTGGCGGATAAGATCACTGCCGGGGGGATCGTTGCCTACGCAGGATCATCGGAGGATTTTGCATTCGGGAAATGGAAGTTCACTTACATTATCATCTGCGCCCGGGGAGCATATCACTTCCTTGAGCATAACAAGGATTTCGATGCGTATGCCGGGCTCGGACTCGGCTACGGTATTGTATCGAACTCGGTCACCTACAACACCCCGACAGTTCAACCATTTGGATTTGCCGCGGGGGGAAGCTACTTCTTCTTTGATATCTTCGGCGGGGGCCGGTATTACTTCTCGCCGAAGTTTGCCGCACTGGCTGAGGTCGGTTACGGTGTCGGCTTCCTTCGCCTTGGGATCAGCTACAAGCTGAATTGAATCCGGAAGCCGGGATGCATTATCAGGGGAGACGAGGTCTGTCTCCCCTTTTTCTCACCCGCCCCCTGACCGGTATGGTTCTTCCCCTCCTCGCTCTCGTCGTTTCCTCGTTTGCGGCTGATGGTTCATCCCTGCAGAGCACGACCGCGGATTCAGCTGCGGTCATCCTTCGGTTTGGCGGCGACGTCCTGCTGGCTGGCTACTACGAATCCGCGATGGACGACGGCCCGGCACAGGCCTTTGACGGGTTTCCCGCACTCGCAGATGCCGATGTCGCCATGGTGAACCTGGAATGCCCGGTCACGGTTCACGGGGCAAAGGTTTCAAAACCATTCAACTTCCGGATGTCGCCGCGCTACCTGCGTGTGCTGAGCGACGCGGGGATCGACATCGTTTCCCTTGCGAACAACCATATTTACGACTATGGGAAAGAGGGACTTTTCGACACAATTTCGTATCTTGACTCGGTCGCCATTCGTCATGTGGGTGCCGGCAGGGATGGGGAAGAGGCGTACCGGCCGGTCGTGTGTACGCTCCGCGGACATACAGTCGCCTTTCTCGCCTATTACGGCGGGGGAGAGGCCCCGGGAGCAGGGAGGAACAGCTCCGGCGTGGCCCGGAGAGAGCTGGGACGGATCGTCAACGCAATCACGAGCGTCCGCCGGGATTCGGGCGCCACCTACGTGGTTGTCAACCTCCATTGGGGAACGGAAAAAGCCGAGAAGCCTGACGCGTCGCAGCGTGCATTCGCCCGCGCGTTGATCGATGCGGGCGCGGACGCAGTCATCGGGCACCATCCGCACGTGTTGCAGGGAATAGAGCTATACAGATCGGGCGTGATCGTCTATTCACTCGGGAACTTCGTGTTCGGGGGAAACAGCCGGAGCACGTACGACACCGGCCTGATGGAGATCCGCCTCGGGACCGGGGGACCCCGCTACTCGTTCCTCCCGGTCCGCATTGCCGACTGGCGTGCGAAGCTGCTCTCAGGCCCCGACTCGGCGTTCGTCATAGAACGGGTCCGCAGGCTGTCGACCGGATTTGCCAGGAGCATATTCAACAAGTAAGGAGAAGTTATGAAATCTCGCGGATGTCTGATTGCAGCTGTCGTCATAGGCGTCATTGTGGTGTTCGTCGCCGGGTTCTTCATGTGGGGCGTTGCCGTGAACAACAATCTGGTGACGCTCGACGAAGGAGTCCGTTCCGCCTGGAGTCAGGTCGAAACCCAGTACCAGCGCCGCGCGGACCTGATCCCCAACCTGGTCGAAACCGTCAAAGGATTTGCCAACCAGGAGCAGGAAGTCCTGATCGGAGTCACCGAAGCCCGCGCCAAGGTGAGCCAGATGACGGTGACGAAGGATGTGCTCGACGATCCACAGGCATTCGCGAAGTTCCAGGCCGCGCAGGACCAGCTCGGCTCGGCCCTCTCACGCCTGCTGGTGGTGTCGGAAAACTATCCGCAGCTGAAATCCAACGAGAACTTCCTCGCGCTCCAGACGCAGCTCGAAGGGACTGAGAACCGGATCACGGTGGCCCGGGGGCGGTTCAATGAGTCAGTCCAGGGATACAATACCACCGTGCGCAGATTCCCGGGATCGCTGGTGGCGGCTTTCAGAGGATTCAGGGAAAGACCGTACTTCCAGGCAAAGGAGGGGGCGGAAAACGTCCCACAGGTGAAGTTCTGACAGTGTCACGAATCATTCTTCTGTGCGTTTTCTGTTTGATGGTGTTCCGGGCCTCCGCTGCAATTTCTGCGGCTCCTCAGGACGACGCAGTGCCGTTGTTGAAACGATACGCGACGGACCTCTCCGGCACGCTTTCGGCCGATCAGCTCGCACAGCTTGAAGCGCGGCTGGAGGAGTTCGACCGGATCACCTCCACGCAGATCGTCGTCCTGATGGTCCCGGCGATGGGTGAAGGATCGCTTGAAGAGGCCTCCCTTCGTGTCGCGGAGAAGAACGGCATCGGCAGAAAAGGAAAGAGCAACGGCGTCCTGCTGTTTATTGCCAAGAGCGACCGGAAAATCCGGATTGAGACCGGCTATGGCCTTGAAGGGGCCATCCCCGATGCTCTCGCGGGAATCATTATCCGCCGCGAGATCGTGCCGCATTTCCGCCGCGGGGACTATTTCGAGGGCATCAGCGCCGGCGCCGAGGCCATCATGGCGGCGGCGAGAAACGAATACAAGGCGGATGATCGGAAGGATCAGCGGCAGGGAAAGAATGTTCTGCCGGTCATCGTCGTTGCGATTCTGATCATCGTGCTGGTGAGCAGGATGAGGGGCGGGGGCGGAACCGGTTCGGGATTCCGGCGCGGCATATCGCCATGGATGTTCGGGGGCCTCGGGAGCGGATTGGGGGGGAGAGGATCTGGCGGCAGCTTCGGTGGTGGCGGGTCGTTCGGAGGAGGGTTCAGCGGGGGCGGGGGGTCCTTCGGCGGCGGAGGTGCGAGTGGAAGCTGGTAAGAGGATTGAGTCTCTGCAGGCTGCTGCGGCCAGGCTGGCGCGTGGTGAGCAGATGATTGTCTGTGTCCCGTCGGCTGAACACGCAGTCACGTGCCGGACGTCTCTGGTTGCCGGCGGCGTGGCAGCCGCTCTCATGAGCGATTCGCTGGAAGCGAAGAGCGGCGCTCTGGCTGCGGATGCCGGGAAGAGGGCTCTCGCACTCCTCCCGCAGAAGAAGATCGTCGTCATTGAGCTCGCCGGCGGAGACCGCGCATGGCAGCGGAACGAATCGGGGCGGCTGCAATTCATCGAAAAGTTTTCCGCAGCCCTTCGCCGGCGCGGTGCAAAGAGCGTCTGGATCATTGCCCGTCCGCTCCTCTCCGATGCGGCCGCGGCCCGGCTGAAAGATGAGTCTCGCTTTTTTGTTGATGCGTTCCTGATCGGCCGGACGCT
>JBGPYM010000326.1:0-3070 GCA_041493205.1 Bacteroidota bacterium | reverse complement strand
GTCCAGTACTCGTCCCCGGCCAAACTCACGTGGCAACTTAATGGTTCACATACAATATCAACCTTCAACTCGCAAACGCAAGAATCCGGGCAATCAACTGCCGAACAACCAGTTCTAAATAAATTTGGGATTACCTACAGTTTTCCATCGGAGCCGTCAAATCTTCTGGCAAGTAGCAATTCGGGAAATTCCCGTGTGCGGCTTAACTGGTCTGCAAGTCAAGGCACTGGCGTCTCATATGAAATTTGGCGCGATCTCCACATGATCGATTCAGAACCTATCCAGGAGTGGCGACTCATTGGTACATCCACGTCGACCTCATATGTTGACCAAGACTGGATCTATAATCCGAGCAGCGGGGATTACCATATAAATTACAAAGTCCGGGCCAAGTCCAACAGCAACTTATATTCGACCTGCGCACATCTCTATATAGGTGCGGAGTATCCCCAAAAAATTGCCGTTGCGTCAACCAAGAAGGAATTCTCGTTTTCTCAAAACCACCCAAACCCCTTTAATCCGTCAACTTCGTTGACCTTCGAATTGGCATTTCCCTGCGATGTTCGCCTTGTGATTTATGATATCATTGGTCGTGAAGTAGCAGTGCTGACCAATGGGTTTTACCTGGTAGGAAGAAGTATTGTGACTTGGGATGGCACGGCCTCCGGCAAAGCTGCTCCGACGGGCATCTATCTTGCCCGTTTGGAAGCGTCAACTGCTCCGGGGGGAGTGGTCTACTCGAACACGAAGAAGCTGCTTCTGGCCAAGTGAGATTGAGGTCAGTATTCTGACCGGTTAGCCCTTGTCGGATTCGTATTCGGGTTGACGAAAGCCAGGCTGTAGTTCTACCTCCGTCTCCATTCAGGCACGTGCCCCGGCGTCCACGGGGCGCCGGCACGCTCGAGCGTCAACGCGAAGTTCCGGAGGTCGGTTTCGACAAGCGTCCGGAGCGCATCGAGCTGGGGTGCAAATTCGTCCGCCGCTGTCTCATATGAACGGATCTGGGTCTGCGTCGGCGCCGATGTTGACTGCCACTGGTCCTCCACGATGCCGTTGACACGCTCGGTGATCGAGGGTGGCACCGGCTCGCTTCGTGCGCGGAGGGAGTTATCTCCGTTCAGCACCAGCTGGATCTCCCGCAGACGCACTTCCAGCAATCCAAGATCGTGTGCAGAGGATGCCGGCGCGAGAGGCGTTGCAATAATTGCCTTTTTCAGGTGCGCAATGAGCGTTTTGGCGTCATCGGCTGCGCGCGACGCACCCTGCACCGCCCTCTGCAGATCGGCCACCCTCGACTGGAATGCTATCAACGCCCCCCTGTCCTCGGCCGGGAGCGACACTGAGCCCAGAACGACGGCGGAAAACCCGACAGGCCCCGCAAGCGGAGTTTCGACTCCGTCGACGCGTTTGGCCATTGTCACCGCATACTTCCCGGGCATTGCGAGACGCCCTTTGTCTCCCTCCGAGAACGGATCGTCTTCCGTGGACTCGGAGAGCTTCGTCGGCGTGATGGACGCATAGCGAAGATCCCAGGTCATCCGCTGGACCCCCTTGGATGCCGGTCCCTTCAACCGGCGCACAACAATCCCCTTCTCGTCCGTAATCGTGAGCACCACCGACGGTGCTTCCTCCGCGTCCTCCGCCTGAAGCTCGGCGGCAGTCGGATACGGCACCGGCTCTCCCTTCTTCACGAGATCCTTTTCCTTCTCCTGCCGGATCTGCTTTTTCGTTTTCAGTTCCTCTTTCAGATACCAGGTGATCCCGGCCCCAAAGGGTGGGTTCTCCGCTGCATAGAAAGACTCGCCGAGAAAGGCATTCCCCCGGAGGCCGTACGGCCGGGATTCAATGTACATGAGAGCATCCCGCACGGGATAGAGTTGCGCCGGCGCGGCGATGGTTTCTTTGTTTACCGATCGAAGGGCGGTGTAATCATCAAGAATGTAAAACCCCCGTCCGAACGTCACAAGGATCAGATCATTCTCCCGCGGCTGAATCGCAATGTCGCGCACGGCGATCGTCGGGAGCCCGCCTTTGAGTTGTGTCCACTCCTTCCCTCCGTCCACCGTCACGTATGCTCCGAATTCGGTTCCCGCGAAGAGTAGGGACGGGTTGACCTGGTCTTCCGCGATCGCATAGACCGCGCCGCTGTCGGGGAGGTTCCCCGCAATCGACGTCCAGGACGCCGCACCGTCGTCGCTTCGCAAAACGTACGGCGTGTAGTCGCCATTCTTATGGTTATCGAATGCAGCATAGACCCTTTGGGCCGCGTGGCGTGACGCAACCAGTTCACTCACGTACGTCATGGCAGGGACCCCGGGGAACGATTCTATCTTGCGCCAGGCCGTGCCTGCATTGTCGGTCACCTGGATCAGCCCGTCGTCCGTCCCTGCGTAAAGCAGGTCTTCCTTTATGGGAGATTCGGTCAGCGCGGTGACGTTGCCGTAGAACGACGTGGAGGCATTCTTTGCGACGGCATCGATGCTCCAGACACGGTCCATCACCGGCAGGCGGTTCCTGTCGAGCTGTCGGCTCAGGTCCCCGCTGATCACCTTCCAGGTGTTTCCACGGTCGTCGCTCCGGAACAGCTTGTTGGCGGCGAAGTAGATGCGCGTATGCGCATGGGGGCTGATAAGAAGCGGCGAGTCCCAGTTCCAGCGGAGCGCAGGCTCTCCTTTTCCTTCGACAGGCTTGATCCCCATGATCTCCCCGCTCTTCTTGTCGAAGCGTACCAATCCGCCGTACTGCGATTCCGCATAAACGATGTTTGCGTCGAGAGGGTCCACCTGCGTCACAAACCCGTCGCCCGTCGCGCTGACCACCCAGTTCGCATTTTCAATTCCCGAATTGCTGATCGTGCGCGACGGCCCCACCAGGGAATAGTTGTCCTGGGTCCCGCCATATACATTATAGAACGGGAGTGCATTGTCCACCGTCCCCCGGTAGAACTGTGTGACCGGAAGGTTGCTCTTGAAGTGCCACGTCGCGGCGCGATCGAAGCTCTCGTACACGCCCCCATCGCACCCCACGAGGTAGTAGTCCGTGTTCTCCGGGTCGATCCACATCGCGTGGT